>JAFNAJ010000025.1 GCA_017860085.1 Acidobacteriota bacterium
TTGGCGAACTCCGCCGCCGTGGCCTCGAGCTGGGCGGCATTGAGGTCCACGAGCACGAGTTGTGCGCCCTCGGCGGCAAACGCCTTGGCGATGGCCTTGCCGATGCCAGCCGCCGACCCCGTGATCAGAACGAGCTTGCCCGCCAGTGATTGCACGTGAGCCTCCCAGCCGTGCCGGATGGGGGTATCCGGGCCGTCTTACAGGCGACGATAGCATGAATGCCGCGATGCGGCGTCCTCGCCGGGCCGCCGGGCCGCGAGGCGTGCCCGCGGGTGCTAAGCTACCGTCAGGCGATGGGCACGCTCTCCTCGGAGCTTGGCGCCGTCCTCGAGCAGGCGGCGGTTGTCCCGCGCGTCTACGCGGATGCCAATATTCCCGTCGGGCTCGTGGGGTACATGCGCGAGTCGCTGGGGTGGGACGTCTACTTCGTGATGGAGCACGCGGACCTTCGACGCGCATCCGACACCGAGCATTTCAGGCTGGCGCGTCAACTGCACCGGACGCTGGTGACGCTCGACCACGACTACTTCGATGACCGCCGTTTTCCACCGGGCGAGACCTGTGGGGTCGTGGTGCTGTCGGCGCCCGACGAGAGGCACCTTGCGCGGGTGTTGTCTCGCGTGGACCAGTTCCTGCTTCGACAGGAACGTCCCCTTCCCCTGTCGGGCCTGAAGGTACACGCGCATCTCGACTGGCCCGTGGCCCCCGTGGAGTGGCCTTCGCGATGACTGTCACCCTCGGCGGCGCCAACCTCGTCCTGCCGGATCGCGTCCTGGGACCGGCCACGCTCACCATCGACGACGATCGGATCGTTGAGATTGTGCCGGCGGGGGGGCCGGTGCGCGCCGGCGTGACGCACCATGATCTGACGGGACACTTCGTCGTGCCGGGTTTCATCGACGTTCACGTGCACGGGGTCGATGGCCTCGACTCGCTCGACACGGGGGCCCCGATCGAGGCGATCGCGCGCCGCCTGACGCGGCATGGCGTCACTGCGTTCTGCCCGACGACCGTCGCGTGCACGCCCGTGCAACTGGCCGTGGTGCTGGCCGCCATCGAGGCGGCGAGGCGCAACCCGGCGCCTGAGACCGCACGCGTGCTCCCTGCCCATCTCGAGAGCAACTTCATCAATCCCGAGTACCGGGGGGCGCAACCGCTGGGTTGCTTGCGGGTGCCTCTGATGGGGCCCACGTCGCGCGTTGCCGTTGGCTCATCTGCCGGCGCCGGCCCTGACGCCGGTCAACTCGCCGATGCCGGGTCGGAGTTCACGGCCGAGGACATACTGGCCGTCATCGCCGCGGCTCCCGGCCAGGTGGCCATCGTGACCGTGGCGCCCGAGATTGACGGGGGCCTCGATCTCGTGCGGCACCTGGTTGCCGCTGGCCACCGGGTGTCGCTGGGGCATTCGGGCGCCGACTACGACCAGGGCCTCGCGGGTGTAGCGGCCGGGGCCACGCACGCCACCCACCTCTTCAATCGCATGCCCCCGTTCCACCATCGCGCTCCGGGCCTGGTCGGGGCGGTGCTCGACAGCGAGACAGTGGCCGTCGAGATCATCTGCGACGGTTATCACGTCCACCCCGCGCTCGTGCGCAGCGCGATCGCTCGCAAGTCGCCTTCGGGGGTCATGGCCATCAGCGATGGCACGGCCGGGTCGGGGCTTCCAGCGGGCGCGCGCGCATCGCTGGGCGGTCGCCCGATCACCGTCCACGAGCACGCTGCCTTCTTGGACGATGGGACGCTGGCGGGGAGCGTGCTGACCATGAGCGGCGCCTTTCGGCGGCTGGTTCGCGAGATGGGTTTCTCGCTGGTCGAGGCTGCCCACCTGTGTGCGACCACCCCGGCCCAGCGCCTGGGCCTCATCGGTCAGGGCCGCCTGGCCGCCGGAATGCTCGCAGACCTCGTCGTCCTCGACGCCGATCTCGCCGTGCAGCAGACCTGGGTGGGCGGACGCCTCGTGTTCGGGTCAGGCGCCGCGTCCTGAGGCGGCTGGGAACGGACCGGGCCACCCGTTCGTCACATGTTCGCAGAGGTGACGCGTGCCATGGACGTGAGACGTGTGCGACGCCTGGCCGGGAGTGTGACGCTGCTGCCGCTCGTGGTGTTGTCCGCTTGCACCATCAATGTCCACGGGGACGCGTACACCACACGCGAGGAGAAGCGCTTCGAGGTCGACGGGGTTGTCGAGCTCGAGCTCGTCAGCTTCGACGGTTCGATCGAAGTGCGTGGCGGCAACCGCTCGGACGTCGTCGTCGAGATCGAGAAAGCGGGCTCGTCGAAGGAGATCGTCGACAGCATCAAGGTGGTTGCCGAGCAGGAAGGCAACCGCATCCGTGTGGAGGCACGCGGTCCAGATACGTCGCAATGGATGATAGGGGTGGGGCGTCTCGATCGACGAGCGCGTCTCGTGGCGACAGTTCCGAGAGACTGCAACCTCCTCGCCGACAGCCGGGACGGCTCGATCAAGGTAGAGCGTCTCAAGGGGCGATTGGAGCTGCGGAGCGGTGATGGCTCGGTGCACGGGTACGACCTCGACGGCAGCGTGACCGTCGACACGAACGACGGGTCGATCAAACTGCAGGGCATCTCAGGCACGGTTGACGCGAAGACCGGCGACGGATCGCTGACGATTGACGGACGACTCACGGCGGCTCGGCTCCGCACCGAGGACGGCTCGGTGGCCCTGCGCCTCGAGCCGGGATCGGCCATGGGGGAGAGCTGGGACGTGCGCACGGGCAGCGGGAGCGTCTCGCTGCAGATTCCCGAGGGGTTTGCGGCGGAGATCGATGCGTCGACGGGAGACGGCGCCGTGCGTGCCGATCGTGAGCTTGGCCTCCAGGTGTCGGGTGAGGAGCCGCGACGCCGGCTGACAGCCACGCTGGCGTCGGGGAAGCATCGCCTGACCCTTCGGTCGGGCGACGGCTCGATCGTGCTCCGTCGCTACTGACCCGGACCGACGCTCAGCGTGGCAGGGGGCCCGCGTAGCGCGTCGAGTCGTCCAGACCCGCGTCGACGAACGCGTCGTGCCGCTCTCGGCACTTGCTGCACTGTCCGCAGTGCAGGTCCTCCTGCGGGTTCATGCACGACAACGTGAGGTCGAGCGGCACGCCGAGCTCGAGACCTCGGCGGACGACGTCAACCTTGTGAAGTGCGCTGTACGGCGTGGCGATCTCGATGGCGTGGTCGAGCCCGAGCGAGGCGGCGCGGGCCATGGCGCTGAAGAACGCCGGCGTCGCGTCAGGGAACGGGTTGCCGGCCAGCGGGCCGAGCGCAATGCGCGGGATCCGACGCTGGCAGCAGAAGACGGCCGCCTTGGCCAACAGCACGAGGTTGCGTCCCACCAGGTAGACGTCCTCGTCGGGTGTGTCGAAGGCCGGTGGCTCTCCGCGGACGGCCCAGTGCGTGGAGGGATAGACGTCTCGCATGTCGACCGTCAACGACACGGGTGGATCGACTCGTCCGTCGAATGGGGGCCTTGTGAGCAGGCGGGCCAGGGCCCGTCGCTCGGCCGGCTCCCAGGCCAGGCCCACGCTGACGTAGACCGGGGTCACGCGTGCGGTGCGGGACAGGTCTGCCACGAGCACGGCGCTGTCGAGCCCGGCCGAACAGAGCACGGCCGTCGCTTGACCCTCGCGAAAATGGTCCTCTACCATCGGAGTCTCCAGATGGGCCGGTCCGGCCGCCATGGGCCGGCCTGACGCTTCGAGATTAGGCCGTGAGGCCGAAGGTGAGCAAGAACGGAGATGCCATGTACTCGGTGACCAAGCGTATCGACTTCTGTTACGGCCATCGGCTGCTCGACTACGATGGGATCTGCAAGCATCCGCACGGGCACAACGCGGTCGCCGAGATCGAGGTCAGGACCGACCGGCTCGACTCGCGGAACATGGTGTGCGACTTCAGCGACATCAAGCGGCTCGTCAAGGGCTGGATCGATCAAGAGCTCGACCACAAGATGATCCTCAGGCACGACGATCCGCTCGTGAAGCCGCTGTCGGAGCTGCGAGAGCCGATCTACCTGCTCGACAGCAACCCGACAGTCGAGCGCATCGCGAAGCTGATCTTCGACAAGGCCGTGGAGCTCGGCCTCGACGTGGTCGCCGTTCGCGTCTGGGAAACGCCGACGTCGTGGGCTGTCTACGGGCCTCGTTGAGCCACGTCGCCGGCTGAGGACCCGGCCGTGCCGACATTCACGCTCATCGTCTTCGATCTCGACGGCACGCTGATCGATTCCCGGCGCGACCTCGCCGAGTCGGCCAACGAGATGCTGGCCGGCTACGGGCGAGCCCCGCTGCCGGTCGATGAGGTCGCGGCGATGGTGGGGGAGGGCGCGAGGCTGCTCGTGGAGCGGGCGTGTCGCGCAGGCGGTCTCGCCGACGTACCACCCGACGCACTGGCGCGGTACCTGGGCATCTACGGTCGCCGACTCCTCAACCACACGCGGGCCTATCCCGGCATAGGAGATGCGCTGGCGCAGTTGTCCGCGACGGCGACGCTCGCCGTGCTGACGAACAAGCCCACCGAGCCAGCCGAACGGCTCGTCGCCTACTTCAAGTTCGTGCCGGCGGTGTCGGCCGTGATCGGCGGCGATGGGGCCTGGCCGCGCAAGCCAGACCCTTCAGGGCTGTGCGCGCTCATGACGCGGTTCGGCGCGTCGCCGGGGGCGACGTGCCTCGTCGGCGATTCGTGGATCGACGCCGCGACCGCCCGCCGCGCCGGCGTCGCGTTCTGCTGGGCCCGCTACGGGTTCGGGGCGCGAGAATCGACCGAAGGATCAGTGGTCGAGGCTCCGATGGCGGTGGACACGCCCGCCCAACTCGTCCCCACCCTCCTCCGCAGGAATGGGGACACTCATCTTTTTCGCGGATCACGAATCTGAAATGGGCGGAGGACCCAGACCGGGGAGACCCGGTGTCCCACTTCGTGAGGCGTTCCGGTCGCCCGAGGCCAAGCGGCGCTACAACCGGCGCATGTTCGCGACGATTGCGGATCGCTACGACTTCATCACGGTGGCGCTCTCGTACGGCCGCGACCGGCGATGGAAGCAGCGCGTGGCGTCCTTGACTGGCATGCAGGCCGGCGAGACGGCCGTCGACCTGGCGTGCGGCACAGGCGACATCGCGCTCAGGCTGGCCGATGCGGGCGGTCACGTGGTCGGCCTCGACCTGACGCCGGCGATGTTGGCACTCGCGCGACGCAAAGACCAGGCGCGTCGCATCAGGCTGGTCCAGGCGGACATGACCCACCTGCCGTTTGGCGATGCAAGCGCCGACGTGGTGACCGCGGGGTACGGCATCCGCAACGTCCCTGACCTCGACGCCGCCCTGGCGGAGGTCCATCGCGTACTGCGTCCGGGCGGACGCTTCGTCGCCCTCGACTTCAACAAGCCCGCGAACCCGGTGCTGCGCTCGGCCTACCTGGGCTACCTGACGGTCGTCGGCAGCGTGTTCGGCTGGGTCTTGCACGGCGACCCGGATACCTACCGCTACATCCCGGCTTCGATTCGCCATTACCCCGGGGCCGACGTCGTCGTCGAACGCCTGGTGACGCTCGGGTTCGACGAGGCCCGCTGGGAGCCGGTGCTGGGGGGACTGATGGCCATACACGTCGGAAGGAAGAAGCGGCGTGGAGATTGACAAGGGCGGCTGGTCGGGCGATGGAGCCTTCACAGACGCGCTCGTGGCCGCGCTGGCGTCGATCCCGGAGATCGAGGCCATTCGCGTCGAGGACAGCCCGGCCTCGCACGGCCAGACTGGCTACCTGTTCTTGTCCAACGAGATCTACGTGAGGTTCTCGGCGCGCGAACGGATCGTGCCTGTGCGCATCCTGGGCATCATCCCCTCGTCGACGCGCGTGTCCGAGCCGTCGCTCGATCTCGAGGCACTCGACGCGCGGCTGGCCGGGATCGAGGGAATCGGGCCTGCCGACTACTCCGACACCGGGATGCTGCAGTACCTGCGCGCCGAGCGAATCGTGCCCCCGTATCAGACGCGTGGCTATAAACTGGTCGAGATGGTGCGCATCTACTGCTTTGGAACCGCGCCGCGGCGCAGTTCGGGGACGGACACACAGCCATGATCGAGATGGGCGACGTGACGAAGCGCGTACGGCAGGCCATCGAGCGGGCCAGGCGTGATGCCGGTGTGAGGCGCAAGGAGGCCGACCGCGCGACCGCGTTGTACGGGGAATTCCTCGAGGGCAGCGCAGCCCCCGTCTTCCGGCAGGTGGCCGCCGTGCTCCGCGCCGAGGGCTATCCGTTCCAGGTGTTCACGCCGGCTGGGTCGGTGCGGCTCGCCTCCGACCGATCGGGCGAGGACTTCGTCGAGCTCGAACTGGACACGACCCGCCACCCGGTCGCGCTCATTGGTCGGACGAGCTACGCCCGCGGTCGCCGGACCATGTCGCACGAGCGCGTGGTGCACGAGGGGCCAGACCTCGATCGGCTGGGACCCGACGACGTGCTCGCGTTCCTGCTGGACGAGATTACGCCGTTTGTCGAGCGGTGACCGGATGACGAGCGGCGTCTACGACGTGACCCTCTACCGAGGCAGCAGTTGACTGCCGTGCGAACGGGTGAGGGCGTTGCTCTCGCGCGAGCGGGTGGCCTTTGTCGACAAGAACGTCGAGGAAGACGACGAGGCGTACGGCGAACTGCTCACCCTCGGGTTCCGGGCGGTCCCCGTCACCGTGATCAAGGGGGTTCCCATCAGGGGCTACGACGAGGCGGCGCTCATCTCTCAGCTGACGTCCGCCGGGCTACTGCAACGAGATCGCTGACCAGCGCGTAGGCCGTCTGCGTCAGGCCACCAAGGCGCTCCTCGATCAGGATCCCACCCGCGAGGTCGGTCTCGAGCGCGAGCGCGTTCCCCTCGGGGCCGAGGTGGGCCAGCGGGTCGGTCGCCGACAACTCCTCGAGGGCTACTCGGCCTCGCACAAGGCCATCCTCCTTCCATCCCGACGCCACCAGCCTCAGCCGGAGCCCGCGATCGCGTGCGTCGAGCACCCGCTCGCGCGACACCCCGACAATGCCCTGCCGCTCCACCGCGCGAGGCGTCAGGCGCCCGCCCAGGAGCACGTTTGACAGAGCCGCAACCTTGGCGGCGGCATCCCAGCCCTCGACGTCGAGCGACGGGTCGGCCTCCGCAATCCCCGCGCGCTGCATGTCGACCAGCGCCTCATCGAACGTCCGCCCAGACTCCATCTGCGTCAGGATGTGATGCGTCGTGCTGTTGACGATGCCCCTGAACGAGGTGATCTCGACAGCGGGCAGCGTCTCGCGCACGAGGTTGAACACGGGGATCCCATCGAGCACCGCTCCCTCGAAGAAGAAGCAGCGACCTGCCCGCAGCGCCTCGGCGCGCAGCGCGTGGTAGGCGCAGGCCACGGGTCCCTTGTTGGCGGTGATGACGTGCGCACCGGCGGCGAGCCCGGCACGCACGTGTGAGACGGCCGGTTCACCAGACACGACGTCGAGCGTCGTGGTCTCCACGACCACGAGCGCTCCCTGCGGCGCCTCGCGCGCCGCAACGTCGATCAGCGAGAACACGTCCCCGCACGCACGCGTGCCGTCGAGATCCGAGAGCGCACCACCCGCGGCCACGTGCGCGGCGGCGGCCACCGGGTCGAGCCGTTCGCTCGCCAACACGCACCCGTGCCGGCGCGTGGCGATTCCGACGACGCGGCACTCGAACCCGCTCTCGTCGAGGAATCTGGGCGCCAGGCCAGGCAGCAGCTCGACAAATCGCCTGGCCACGTTGCCGAACCCGACCAGGACCAGGCGCAGCGTCATCGCGCGAGTTTCACCGTGTCGAGCACCTGGCCCAGCCGATCGAGTCCGTCGCGGATCTGCGTTGGGTGCCCGCCGAAGCCGATCCGCAAGTGGCGATCGAGGAGGAACTGGCTGCCAGGAACCACGAGCGTCGAGCGCTGGGTTCTCGCGAGCTCGGCCAGCTCGTGTGATCCGATCGCGTGGGCGTAGCGAACGAGGGCGATGGCGCCCGCGTGCGGCGCGGCGTGGGTGAGTGCTGGCGAGCGAGCGGCCACCCACTGCCGCACGATCGCGTAATGCTCGCGAATGATGGTACGGGTCCGCGCCAGCAGCTTCGGTCGCACCTCGTCGCTGAGCGCGATCCGGGCGAGGCGATCGCTGAGGGCCGCGGGCGCGATGGTGGTGTAGTCGTGCACGGCCC
The DNA here is from genome assembly GCA_017860085.1 of Acidobacteriota bacterium. Classification (GTDB taxonomy): domain Bacteria; phylum Acidobacteriota; class Vicinamibacteria; order Vicinamibacterales; family JAFNAJ01; genus JAFNAJ01. The sequence continues at coordinate 8,190 of JAFNAJ010000025.1, forward strand.
ACAACGCCGCGATCGTGTCGGGCGGACCGACGACCCACCCAATCCGCAGCCCCGGAAGGCCGTACGCCTTCGACAGGCCAGCCGTGACCAGCACCCGATCGTAGCGGCCCCACGCGGACGGCGACTCGTGCCCATCGAGTTCCGCGCCACGGTACACCTCGTCGGAGAGGACCCACGTGCCGTGCTTTGCGGCGATGTCGCACACGCCCGCCAGCTCGGCCGTCGTGAGGCGCAGGCCGGTCGGGTTGTTGGGCGTGCACACGGCCACGAGGCGCGTCTTTGGTCCAACCAGCGCGTCGAGCCCGTCGAGGTCGACCTCCCAACCGGTGCCGTCGGGCCACTCGCGCAGCCACCAGGGCCGCACGACCGCGCCGAGCCCGCGCACCAGGCCCCAGGCCTGCATGTAGTTGGGCAGCATGAGCACGACCTCGTCTCCCGGCTGGACGAGGTGGAGCAGCGACACCAGGTTGGCCTCGGCGCCACCGGTGGTCACCTGGACGTGGGATGCACTCGCCCCCGGGTACATCGCGGCGATGACCGCCCGCAGGGGCTCGGTGCCGTTGGTCTGCGTGTAGGCAAGGGCCTGGTCGAGCAGGCCCTGCAAGGCGCGGCCCTCGTCGGAACTCAGCGCGAGGAGCTCGCGGAGCGAGAGCGGCTCGACGCCGCTTTCCGAGAGATTGATCTCAACCCCGTGCTCGTGGAGCGACTGCATCCGCTCCATTTCGAAGGTTTCGAGACGCATGCGGCGACTATAGCCGAGGGCAACCCGCGTGACGCAATGGTATAATGGCGACTAGATTGGTCCTATATCGGCGGGGCCAGGAAGGGACTGGGTCGGCGTGACGGCGCCCTTCACGACGGATGAACTCCGGCGCTACAGCCGCCACTTTGCCCTGCCCGAAGTCGGCGTCGAGGGTCAGCGGCGCCTGCGGGGCGCGAGCGTCGTCTGCGTCGGAGCGGGAGGGCTGGGCTCGCCCGTGGCGCTCTACCTGGCCGCCGCCGGCGTGGGCCGACTGGGTGTGGTCGACTTCGACCGCGTCGACGTCAGCAACCTCCATCGCCAGGTGCTGTATGGCACCGCCGATGTGGGTCGTCCGAAGGCGGTGTCGGCGCGGAACCGGATCATGGGGGCGAACCCCCACCTGGTGGTGCAGTCGTTCGAGACGCGGCTGTCGCCGGCCAACGTGCGTGAGATTCTCGGCGCCTTCGACGTCGTTGTCGAAGGCTCCGACAATTTCGGGACGCGCTACCTGGTGAACGATGCGTGCGTCATGCTCGGCAGGCCGTATGTCTACGGGGCCGTGTCGCGCTTCGAGGGCCAGGTGTCGGTGTTCGGAGCGCCGATGGGACCGTGCTTCCGATGCCTGCATCCCGAGCCACCGGCGCCGGGCCTCGTGCCTGGCTGTGCCGAGGCGGGCGTCCTGGGGGTGTTGCCGGGTGTGATCGGGACGATCCAGGCCACCGAGGCGCTGAAGCTCATCCTCGGCGTGGGCGAGCCGCTCGTGGGACGCCTCGTGACGTTCGACGCGCTCGCGATGCGGTTCGAGGAGATCACGCTCGCTCGCAATCCCGACTGCCCGGTGTGCGGCGAGAGGCCGACGATCCTTGAACTGACCGAGTACGAAGGTTACTGCGAGGGCGCGGACCAGGCGCGGGACACGAAGGCGCCGAGCGCGCGACCCCATGAGGCTGGAGACGTGGACATCACGGTCGAGGAACTGAAAGCGCGGCTCGACAGCGGCGACGATGTCGTGCTGCTGGACGTGCGGGAGCCGCACGAGAGGTTCATCTGCGACCTGCCGAGCTCGACGCTGATCCCGATGGCCGAGATCCCGAGGCGGATGGACGAGATCGATCGGCAGCGCGACGTGGTGGTGTACTGCCGCTCGGGCGCGCGCAGCAGTCGGGTCGTGGCGTTTCTGAGACGCCAGGGGTTCGAGCGGGTGATGAACCTGCGCGGTGGGATGCTCGACTGGATTGACCGCATCGATCCCACGCAGCCCAAGTATTGAATCGGTTCTGGAACGACGACATGCTGCGACTTTCAAAGAAGGCCGACTACGCGCTCATGGCCGTGAAGCACCTGGCCCTGCGGGCGGATACCGCGGCGGCGAGCGCTCGCGAGATCGCCGAGCAGTACAACATCCCCGTCGAGCTGATGGCGAAGGTCCTCCAGCGGCTGGCTCGCAAAGGCCTGCTGGTGTCGCAACAGGGCACGCGCGGCGGGTATCAGCTGGCGCGCCCTGCTACCGTAATCTCGGTGGCCGACGTCATCCAGGCCGTGGACGGACCGCTGGCCGTTACCGCGTGCTCGACGGACGAGGACAACTGCGAGCAGTACTCGAAGTGCAACATCCGCGATCCCCTGTGGAAGATCAAGGACCGCATCTTCCAGGCGCTCGCCACCTGCACGGTCTTCGAGATGGCGACCGATACCGTGCCGGAGCCCGTGATGCCGCTCACGTTCTCGCGTCGACCGTCTCCCGCTTCGGACGGCGTGCCGGCGCGGCCGTCGCAGGAGCCGCGGGGGTAGGGGTGGGGCGTCCGCTCTACCTCGATTATCACGCCACGACGCCGGTCGATCCGCGGGTGCTCGAGCGGATGCTGCCGTATTTCGTCGAACGATTCGGCAACCCGTCGAGTCGGAACCACGCCTTTGGCTGGGAGGCGGCGGAGGCCGTGGAGCAGGCGCGTGCCCAGGTGGCGCGGCTGATCGGCGCGCATCACCGCGAGGTGATCTTCACGAGCGGCGCGACCGAGTCGAACAACCTCGCCATCAAGGGTGTCGCGCGGTCGTTGGCTTCGCAGGGCCGTCATCTCGTCACGGTCGTGACCGAGCACCCCTCGGTGCTCGACTCGTGCCGCGCGCTCGAGCACGAGGGCTGGCGGGTCACGTGGCTCGGCGTGAGGGGGGACGGCCTGGTCGACCTCGACGTGTTCGAGGCCTCGCTCGCGAGCGACACCGTGCTGGTGAGCGTGATGGCCGCCAACAACGAAATCGGCGTCCTGCAGCCGCTGGCACGGGTGGTTGAGCTCGCCCACGCGCGGGGTGTGCTCGTTCACACCGACGCGTCGCAGGCCGTGGGGAAAGTGCCGTTCGACGTGCACGATCTCGGCGTCGATCTCGCGTCGTTCACGGCGCACAAGATGTACGGCCCCAAGGGCGTCGGCGCGCTATTCGTCACGCGCAAGCCCAGGGCCGTGGAGGTGTCTCCGATTCTGCACGGCGGCGGACAGGAGCGCGGAATGCGGCCCGGGACGCTCAGCGTACCCGGCATCGTGGGCCTCGGGGTGGGCGCCGAGATCGCGGGGCAGGTGCTGGCCGAGGAAGCGGCCCGTCTCGGGCGCCTGCGCGACCGGCTGCTCGACGGGCTGCAGTCGTCGCTCGCCGGCGTGACGGTGAACGGCTCGATGGCGCACCGCCTGCCGCAGAACCTCAACGTGAGCTTCGCGGACATCGAAGGAGAAGCGTTGGGCCCCGCGCTCGGGGACCTCGCCGTGTCGTCGGGGTCGGCGTGCGCCACGGGGCACTTCACGCCGTCGCACGTGCTGACGGCGATCGGCCTCGATGCCGACCTCGCGAGATCGTCGCTGAGGTTTGGCGTGGGCCGGTGGACGACCGACGAGGACATCGATGAGGCAGTCGCGCGGGTGACGGACGTCATCCGCGGGTTGCGGCGCCTGCGGGCGGAGGTATTGTAGTCCTGTAATCCTGTAGCGCAGGCCTTCGGGCCTGCGTCCAGTGCGGGGCTTCAGCCCCGCCGGAGATCGACACCGATGATCGCAGTCAGTGAGAATGCCAGTCGTCAGATTCGAAAGCTGCTCGACAAGCAGGGCATGCCTGCAGGCGGCCTGAGGGTCGGTGTCAAGGCCGGAGGTTGCTCGGGTTTCAGCTACGTCTTCTCGTGGGAGGCCGGACCGCGTGGCGATGACGCCGTGTTCGACGGGGCCGACGGCGCCAAGGTGTTCGTCGACCCCCGCAGCCTGCGGTTCCTCGACGGCACCACGCTCGACTACGACACGAGCCTGCTCAGCAAGGGGTTCATCTTCCATAACCCGAACGTGAAGTCGACGTGCGGATGCGGCACGTCGTTCGCCGTGTGAACCTCAGCAGCCACCCCGTGCTCCAGCGTCCCAGCCCCTCGAAACCCTACCGATGAAGATTACCGTCGCCCACAGTCCTGATTCCGATGACGCCTTCATGTTCTATGGTCTCGCAAGCGGCGCCATCCACACCGAGGGGTTCGAGATTGAGCAGGTGCTCGCTGACATCGAGACCTTGAACCGCGCCGCGTTCGAAGGGCGGTACGAGGTGACGGCCGTCTCCTTTCACGCGTACGCCCACCTGACCGATCGCTACGCGCTCCTGCCCCACGGGGCGAGCATGGGCGATGGGTACGGGCCCATGGTGGTGGTGCGGCGCGACGGCCCGGCGTCGCTCGAAGGCGTGACGGTGGCGATCCCGGGCACGCTCACATCGGCCTGGCTGGCCCTGCAGATGTACCACCCCGGCTTGGCCCACACGGTGATGCCGTTCGACGAGATCCTCGAGGCCGTGCGCGACGGCAAGGTCGAGGCCGGCCTCATCATCCACGAGGGGCAGCTCACGTATGCCGACGAGGGGCTGAGCAAGCTCGTGGATCTCGGCGAGTGGTGGGCCGAGCGCACCGGCGGGCTGCCGCTGCCGCTCGGCGGCAACGTGATTCGCCGCGACCTCGGGGCCGAGGTGATGCGCCGCGTCTCGCGCCTGCTGCACGCCAGCATCAAGCATGCGCTCGACCATCGTGAGGATGCCGTGGAGTACGCCGAGCAGTTCGGGCGGGGCCTCGACCGCGCGCGCACCGACCGCTTCGTGGGCATGTACGTGAACCAGCTCACGCTCGACTACGGCGACCGCGGCCGCGCCGCCGTGCGCCGCTTCCTCGGCGAGGCCGCCGACCTGCGGCTCATCCCGACACCGGTCGACGTCGAGTTCGTTGATTGATGTCGTGCAGGGCGGGGCTTCCGCCTGTTCGAGCGCCACGGGCTCATCGTGCGGGAAGCCTGGGTGCGCGAACTCGAGGTCACTCGGGCGGGTGCGAGCTCCAGCGCCTTCGACACTCATTCTCTGGAAAGCGCCCCTTCGTGAATCGCCCGTGCCATGCGCTCGGCGGCGTCGGCCACCCGCGGGCCCGGCACGACGAACTCGTCGCCCACCAGCTGCACGATTCGGCCTGACCGCACCGCCGGCACACCTGAGAGCACGTTCCAGACGCTCCGCTCGCGGGCGAGGTCATCGGGGCTCATCGCGCGCCCGTAATGCAGCTCGACGATGAGTTCTGGTGCACGGCTCAG
>JAFNAJ010000350.1 GCA_017860085.1 Acidobacteriota bacterium
GCACGCGCACGCGACCGACGAGATGGCGCCTGGCGCGACGGGCCACGTCGAGCTGCGCGGCGCCACGTGGACCGCGAGAAACGTTGGCGCCAGCACGCTTGGGCGCGGCGACCCGTGTCGCGTCGTCACGCTCGACGGACTCACGCTCTCAGTCGAACGCGATCTCCAGGAATAGAGACGGAGTAGACACATGGGTGCTCTGGTCGTCACCTTCGTGCTGGCCATTCTCGTGCTGATCGTACTCGCCAAGACGGCTGTGGTCGTGCCGCAGCAGAGCGCGTACGTGGTGGAGCGACTCGGCCGGTACTCGGGCACGTTGCAGGCGGGCTTCCACATCCTGATGCCGTTCGTGGACGTCATCCGCTACCGGCTGTCGCTGAAGGAATCGGCCATCGACATCCCGGCACAGGTCTGCATCACGCGCGACAACGTTCAGGTGGGCGTGGACGGCGTGCTCTATCTCAAGGTGCTCAACCCGGAGCGGGCATCGTACGGCATCGCCGACTACGTGTTCGCGATCGTGCAGCTGGCCCAGACCACGCTGCGCAGCGAGGTCGGCAAGATCGATCTCGACCGGACATTCGAGGAGCGCACCAACATCAACACGGCGGTGGTGAGCGAGCTCGACAAGGCGTCGGAGCCCTGGGGCGTGAAGGTGCTCCGGTACGAGATCAAGAACATCACCCCGCCGGGGGACATCCTGGCGGCGATGGAGAAGCAGATGCGCGCCGAGCGGGAGAAGCGCGCGGTGATTCTCACGTCGGAGGGCACGCGCGACGCGGTGATCAACACCGCGGAGGGCGCGAAGCAGGAAGTCATCAAGGCCTCGGAAGCGCGGAGGCAGCAGCAGATCAACGAGGCCGAAGGCGAGGCGGCGGCCATCCTGGCCGTGGCCTCGGCTACGGCCGAAGGCATTGCGCGCGTGGCTCGGGCCATCAAGCTCGACGGCGGGTTCGAGGCCGTGCAGTTGCGTGTGGCCGAGCAGTACATCGGGCAGTTTGGCGAACTGGCGCGCCAGACCAACACGGTCGTGCTGCCGGCAAACGTCGCCGACGTCGGGTCGATGATCACGATGGCGCTGCAGATGATTCGCCAGCAGCCGCAGGCCGGCCCGGCGGTTCCGCCAGGACGCTCCTGAGCCTGGCTCCCTCGCCGGGCGTGAACCTCACGCTCACGCGACCGGGTGGGCGCGCACGGTCAAGGTCTCACGGCGGGCCGCTCCCCTGCCCCCTGAAGGTCGACATCGAGCGTGGAGAGCCGACCCGCCCTGACGTTGACGCGTCGCAACGCCGTGCCAGACGCACCCGCAATCTGGACGTCGTGCAGCCCCGGCGGAATCCCACCCACGCTCACGGGCGTGAGCCCTCGAAAGCGTCCCATCAGCACGACCCTCGCACCAGGCGGCGTCGATCGAATGAGCACGCTGCCCGGCGCTTCACCAGGAGGAGACTCGCGCAGGACGCCCGCGGTTGGCCTGATGCCCCCGGGGGTCGTGGCCGACGAGGTTGACGTCGTAGGTGCCGGCTCGATCTCGATGCGTGTCTCGCCCCCGGTCATCGACAACCGCAGGGGTGTCGTCCCCCACGGCTCGCCGTTCACGAGCACCCGTGAGCCGGGCTCTCGCGATTCGACGATCAGCACCGCAGGCGCCGCCTGGCGAGCCGTGTCCGACAGAAGCCTTGGGCCAATCCACAGCGCCGCGGCAAACCCGGCCGCGGCCGACAGGACCGCGAGCAACGGCACCACGACCAGGATGGACATCGTGGACCGAGGCGCGGCAAGGGGCGCGCGGCGCCGCTCGGTCACCGCTTTCGACGTGGCGGAGATCCCGGGCGCCGACGGTTCGCGGCGTTCCCCTCGAGGAGGGATCATCGAGCGGGGCGCGGCTCGGACGACCACCGCACCACGGGCAGCTGGCCCGGCGGGCGTGGGCGACACCGGGACGGGATCGGCGGGCGGCACCGTCGCGGGCGGCGTCGATGGCTGGGCCGGGTCGTGAAGGGGCACCACCTCCCAGGCGGCGAGCTCGTCATCGGTCGGAGGCCACACCAGCGCCTGCGCCCGCTGATCGGGGGCGAGTGCCCCGCGCTGCTCACCTGACGGCTCGTCGTCTGGCCCGCGCGCCGGTGGTCGATCGTCGGGCATGCTCGTTGGTATCCTGAACTATCGAAGACGCACTAGCTTCGCGCTCTCGCGCCCCTGTGGTCAAGGGCAGCGGGTATAATCGCCGGCCTCCGGGACGTAACGCATGAAGGTCTACACGCAGTTCTACATCGACGGCGCCATGGTCGACTCGGCCGGGACCGATTCACTCGAGATCGCCTCGGCCTCCACCGAGGAGCCCATCGGACGCATCCCGCTCGGGACAGCGGCGGACGTCCACCGCGCCGTGCTCGCCGCACGACGCGCGCTCGACGGCCCGTGGGGCCACACGCTGCCAACCGAGCGTGCCGCGTGGCTCGAACGACTCTCCCAGGCCCTCAAGGCCCGGCTGCCGCAGGTGGCGGAGACGATCGCGCAGGAAGTGGGCTCGCCGATCACCATGGCGACCAATATCCAGGCGGCGTTGCCCGTCGCCATCACGGCGGCCTACGCCGAGCTCGCCCAGACCTACACCTGGGAGCACGAGGTGGGCCACTCGCTCGTCGTCCGCGAACCCTACGGCGTGGTCGGTGCGATTACGCCGTGGAACTACCCCTTGCATCAGATCATGGCGAAGGTGGCGGCCGCGCTGGCCGCCGGATGCACGGTGGTGCTCAAACCAAGCGAGGTCGCGCCGCTGAACGCCTACCTGCTGGTCGAGGCATGCCTCGAGATCGGGCTCCCCCCGGGAGTGCTCAACATCGTGCATGGCACGGGGCCAGCGGTGGGTGAAGCGATCGCGTCACACCCCGACATCGATCTCGTCAGCTTCACCGGCTCCGTCCGTGCCGGGCGCAGAGTCGCGGCGCTGGCCGCCGACACCATCAAGAAGGTGACGCTCGAACTGGGCGGCAAGTCGGCGTTCATCGTCCTGGACGATGCCCCCCTCGAGAAGGCGATTCCAGCAGGCGTGAAGAACGCGATGCTCAACTCAGGCCAGACCTGCTCGGCCTGGACGCGGATGCTGGTGCCGCGCGCGCGACGCGACGACGTGGTGGCCATTGCGAGCGCGACGCTCGCGTCGCTCACGATCGGCGATCCACTCGACCCCGCCACGCGCCTCGGTCCTCTCATCTCGGCGCCCCAGCGTCAGCGCGTCGAGGGGTTCATCGCCAAGGGGCGAGAAGAGGGCGCCCGCGTCGCGATTGGGGGCGGCCGACCGGCGGGCTTTGCCAAGGGTCACTACGTCGAGCCCACGATCTTCGTCGACGTCACGTCGCGGATGACCGTGGCGCAGGAGGAGATCTTCGGGCCCGTCATTGCCGTCCTGACCTACGACAGCGAAGACGAGGCCGTGGCGATCGCCAATGACACGGTGTACGGCCTGGCGGGCGGTGTATGGTCGGCCGACCCCGCGCGTGCGCTGTCGGTGGCGCGCCGTGTCCGGGCCGGCCAGGTGGACGTGAACGGGGGCCGGTTCAACCCGCGCGCGCCTTTCGGCGGCTACAAGCGCTCGGGTGTCGGGCGGGAGTTCGGCGTGTTCGGCCTCGAGGAGTACTTGCAGGTCAAGGCCATCGCCCGATGAGCACGCCGCCCGTCGCGCGCAACCTCGCCCTCGTGCTGTCGGGTGGCGGCAATCGCGCCTTCTACCAACTGGGTCTGCTCAACCGCTGGTGGCCTCGCCTGGCCCCGCGTATCGGCGCGGTCGCCGCCTGCAGCGCCGGGGCCTGCGTGGCCACCATGTTCCTCGCCGATCGGCGCCC
>JAFNAJ010000351.1 GCA_017860085.1 Acidobacteriota bacterium
TGGCGCGTCGTGCCACGGCGACTGTGTCTACGTGCTGTCGGCCGATCCCGACGAGTCCCCCGCCACCGACGTTCCGGCGGTCGCGTGGTAATCCTGCAGCGCGCGCACCTCGATGCGTTCGGTGCGCAGCGCGCGGATGCCAGCCACGGCGGCCGACGCGCCTGTGAGCGTCGTGATACATGGCACCCCGTGCATCATCGCCGCGCGACGCATCGCGCGGTCGTCGAAGAACGACTCGCGCCCAAGGGGCGTGTTGATCAAGAGCGCCAGCTCGCCGTTGACGATGTGGTCAGCCACGTGCGGCCGGCCCTCGTTGATCTTGTAGACGACGTCCGCGGGGACGCCGTGCGCCCGAAGGAAGGCCGCCGTGCCGCGCGTCGCCGCGATCCGGAAGCCGAGGTCCTGCAAGCCGCGAACGATCGGCAGGACGTTGGGTTTGTCGTCGTTGTTCACGCTGACGAACGCCGTGCCTTCGAGGGGCAGCGCCTGACCCGCTGCGATCTGGGCCTTGGCGAACGCGGTCCCGAAGCTGAGGGCCCCGCCCATGACCTCGCCGGTCGACTTCATCTCGGGTCCCAGGATCGTGTCGACCCCCGGAAACCTGACGAACGGGAAGACGGGCGTCTTGACAAACACCCCGGCCACCGACAGGTCGTCGACCAGACCGAGCGCCTCGAGGGTTCGGCCCGTCATCACGCGGGCTGCGATCTTCGCCAGCGGCACGCCGGTGGCCTTCGAGAGATACGGCACTGTCCGCGAGGCGCGCGGGTTCACCTCGAGCACGAACACCACGTCGTCTTTGATCGCGAACTGGATGTTCATCAGCCCGACCACCCCGAGCGCCCGCGCGATGCGACGCGTGTAGTCGCGAATCGTCTCGAGGTGCCGCTCGGGCACCAGGTAGGGCGGCACGACGCACGAGCTGTCGCCCGAGTGGATGCCGGCCTCCTCGATGTGCTCCATGATGCCGCCGATCACGACGGCGCCAGTGTGGTCGGCGACCGCATCGACGTCGAGCTCGAACGCGTCCTCGAGAAACCTGTCGACCAGCACCGGGTGCTCCGGCGACGCGTCGACGGCGCTCGTCATGTAACGATCGAGACTCCCCGCGTCGTAAACGATGGCCATCGCGCGGCCACCGAGTACATACGACGGCCGCACGACCACGGGGTAGCCCACCGACTCGGCCACCTCCCGGGCCTCGCGGCGCGAGGTGGCCATGCCGCTCGGAGGCTGAGACACGCCGAGGTCCCACAGCAGCTTCGCAAACCGCTCGCGATCCTCCGCCAAGTCGATCGAGTCGGGCGAGGTGCCGATGATCTCGACGCCCGCGTGTTGGAGCGGCAGCGCCAGCTTGAGCGGCGTCTGCCCGCCAAACTGCACTACGCACGACACCTGCCCCCCGGCTGACCGCTCGCGCTCGATGATCGCCATGACGTCTTCGAACGTGAGCGGCTCGAAGTACAGCCGGTCCACGGTGTCGTAGTCGGTCGAGACCGTCTCGGGATTGCAGTTCACCATGATGGTCTCGAACCCGTCCTCGCGAAGCGCGAACGCCGCGTGCACGCAGCAGTAGTCGAACTCGATTCCCTGGCCGATCCGGTTCGGGCCGCTCCCGAGGATCACGACCTTGCGCCGCGGTGTCGGAGCCGCCTCGCACTCGGCGTCGTAGCTCCCGTAGAGGTATGGCGTGTGCGACTCGAACTCGGCCGCGCACGTGTCAATCCGTTTGAAGGCCGGCACGACCCCCAGCTCGTGCCGTCGGTCGCGAACGAGCTCCTCTGTGGTGTCGCAAATGGCCGCAATGTCGGTATCGCCGAACCCCGCCTGCTTGAGCACCCGGAGCAGGTCGGCTGACATCGACCGCGCTTCGCCGAGCCCAGCGGTCCGCGCCAGCTCGACGATCTCGGCGAACTGGACCAGGAACCAAGGGTCGATATGCGTGAGCTGGTTGAGCTCATCCACACCCAGACCACGCTGCAACGCGCGGACGATCGCCCACATGCGCCGGTGGTTCGGCACGATGAGCTGCCGGTGCAGCTCCGCGAGGTCGTCCTCCCCCTCCTCGAGCCGCTGTCCGAACAGCGCCCCTTCTCCCCCCAGCTCCAGCGACCGGATGGCCTTGAGGAACGCCTGCTTGAACGTCCGTCCGATCGCCATCGCCTCGCCCACCGACTTCATCTGGGTCGTCAACGTCTGGTCAGCCTGTGGGAACTTCTCGAACGCCCAACGCGGAATCTTCACGACCACGTAGTCGATGGTGGGCTCGAAGGAGGCCGGGGTGACCCGCGTGATGTCGTTGGGAATCTCGTCGAGCCGGTAGCCGAGCGCGAGCTTGGCCGCGATCTTCGCAATCGGGAACCCTGTCGCCTTCGACGCGAGCGCCGACGATCGCGACACGCGGGGGTTCATCTCGATCGCCACCATGCGCCCGTCGGCCGGGTCGATGGCGAACTGGATGTTCGACCCGCCGGTCTCGACGCCAACCCGCCGGATGATGCGGCGCGCCGCGTCGCGCATCCGCTGGTATTCCTTGTCCGTGAGCGTCAGGGCCGGCGCCACCGTGATGCTGTCACCGGTGTGCACCCCCATCGGATCGATGTTCTCGATCGAGCAGATGACGACGAAGTTGTCGGCGACGTCGCGCATCACCTCGAGCTCGAATTCCTTCCAGCCGATCACCGACTCTTCGACCAGCACCTGGTGCACCGGGCTCAGGCCGAGCCCGCGCACCACCACCTCCCGGTACTCCTCGATGTTGTAGGCAATGCCGCCGCCGACGCCGCCCAGGGTGAACGACGGGCGGATGATGGCTGGAAAGCCGACGTCGCCGATCGCCGCCAGGGCCTCCTCGAGCGAGTGCACGACGGCGCTGCGGGGCACCTCGATGCCGATCTCGCGCATCGCCTCGCGGAACTGGAGCCGGTCCTCGGCCACCCGGATGGCCGGGATGGACGCGCCAATCAGCGTGACCCCGTACTGGTCGAGCGTCCCCCGCTCGGCCACCTCGACCGCGAGGTTGAGCGCCGTCTGGCCGCCGACGGTCGGCAGGAGCGCATCCGGGCGCTCGCGCTCGATGATCGCGGCGATCGAATCGGCCGTCAGCGGCTCGACGTAGGTGCGATCCGCGAACTCGGGATCGGTCATGATCGTCGCGGGGTTGCTGTTGACCAGCACGACTTCAAGCCCCTCGGCCCGCAGCGCCTTGCACGCCTGCGTGCCCGAGTAGTCGAACTCGCAGGCCTGCCCGATGACGATCGGACCCGATCCGATCACCAGCACGCGGTGGATGTCTGTGCGTTTCGGCATGGCGACGACTCAGCCTGCTCGCCGCTCCATCTCGTCGATGAACAGCCCGAACAGGTAGTCGGCATCGTGTGGGCCGGGGGCCGCTTCGGGGTGGTACTGCACGCAGAAGACCGGGCGCGATCGATGGCGCAAGCCCTCGACGGTGCCGTCGTAGAGGTTGACGTGGGTCACCTCCACGTGGTCCGGCAGCGAGTCGGGGTCCACGGCAAACCCGTGGTTCTGCGACGTGATCTCGACCTGCCCCGTCGCGACGTGCTTGACGGGGTGATTGATGCCGCGATGACCGAACTTCAGCTTGAAGGTGGTGCCGCCCAGGGCCTGCGCAAGGATCTGGTGTCCCAGGCAGATGCCGAACACCGGCACGTCGGCCTCCACAATCTGCGCGGCGTTTCGGACGACGTAGTCGAGCGCTGCCGGATCGCCGGGTCCGTTGCTCAGGAACACCCCGTCGGGCCTCGTGTCGAGCAGGGTGCTCGCCTCCGCCGTGGCGGGAAACACGCGCACCTGGCACCCGTAGGCGTCGAG
>JAFNAJ010000352.1 GCA_017860085.1 Acidobacteriota bacterium
ATCGCCGGACGTTCGAGTCGTATCTGGCCCGCTACCGTGCGTTGCATGGGTCCGAACTCGCTCTCGCCGAGCGGTGGCTTCAGGTGCTCACCACACCGGACCCACGGCGATGAGAGCACTTGACGACCCTCGAAGGGGGATCTTGGCGTGTCGCCGGAGGGCGGCCGCGCTCGTCACGACGGCGCTCTGCTGTGGCCTGGCCGCGGGCGGCGGCCAGGGCCGAGCGGCGTCGGCGCAGACACCAGCGCGCCCGCCGGGCGAAGCCACCGTGCAGCCGGCGGGTGGGCAACAGACACCCACCTTCACGGCGGGTGTCGACCTGGTCACGGTGGATGTCAGCGTGGTCGACACTACGGGGCGTCCGGTCCGCGGGCTCGGGGTCGAGGACTTCGAGCTGAAAGTCGATGGCGAGCCGCGCCGCATCGTGTCGGCGCAGTTCGTTCAGCAGAGTGCGGCCTCCGGGCCGCCGCCGTCGACGCAGTACAGCACGAACGAGGGCTCAGAGGGCGGACGCCTCATCATGCTCGTGGTCGACCAGGGCAACATCCGGCAGGGGCGGGGGGCCGCGTATATCCGGGCGTCGGAGCGCTTGCTCGACGACCTCGGTCCAGGCGACCGGGCGGCCGTCGCGTTCATCCCGGGCGGCCGCGTCATCGATTTCACTCGTCACCTGACGCAGGTGCGGCGCGCCCTGCGCCAGACGTTGGGAGATGCCGAGACGCCGGTGAGCGCGAGCGCGCGGCCGCGTGTGGGGATCGCCGAGGCGCTGGCCTACCGGCGCGGCGATACGAGCGTCTTGCGGACGGTCGACGCGCGGGAGTGCAGCGGCCTCTCCGAGGCGATCGAACGCCAGATCTGCGCGAACGAGCTCACGAACGAGATGGAGCAGCTGAGCTATGCCGTGTGGCATCGAACCGAGAACACCCTGAACGTGCTGCGGCAGATCCTCGGCGGATTGGTGTCCGTGCCGGGGCCGAAGACGCTCGTGATGCTGACGGAAGGCCTCTACATCGATCGCGAGTTCGGCTTCCTGGGGTCGGTCGCTCGCCAGGCGGCTGCCGCCAGGGTCAGCATGTACGCCGTCGTGCTCGACGACCAGTACGCCGACTTCGACGTGCAGTCGTATGGAGTCAGCCCGACGAGCGGGGCTGACCGCCAGCTGAGACTCGAGGGCATCGAGTCGCTCATCGGGATGACCCGCGGCGCGACGTACCGGGTCGCCTCCGGCGCCCACGGCACGTTCGAGCGTCTGGCACGCGAGTTGACCGGGTACTATCTCGTGGCCTTCGAGCCGCTCCCGGAGGAGCGCGACGGCTCGGCACACGAGATCGCGGTGCGCGTGGGGCGACGCGGCGTCGAGGTCAGGGCACGGCGCGAATTCACTGTGTCGCCGACGGCGGCAGCGAAGGGAACCGACGACGAGTTGTTGGCCGACACGCTTCGGTCGCCCCTGACGGCCACCGAATTTCCGCTTCGGGTGGTCACCTACAGCTTCCCCGATCCCGAAAATGGCCTGGTGAGAGTGCTGATCGGCGCCGGTCTTGGACGCGTGACCGACGATGCCCCCGTGAAGGCCATCGCCTACGCGGTGACCGACGATCGCGGCAGGCTGGTGACCGGGCGCCGCTACGACGTCGACCCCCCGAAGGACAATGACCATCGCTGGAACGGCACGGTGACGCTGCGCCCCGGCACCTATACGCTCAAGGTGGCGGCCGTCGATGCGGACGGCCGACGCGCCAGCGTGGAACATCAGGTCGACGCGTCCCTGTTCCGGGCGGGCGACCTCGTGGTTGGCGACCTCATGCTGACCGAGCACCCCGGCGGCGACGGCTGGGCCCTGCGCCCCGAGATCGAGCCCACCTTCGGACGGGCGACGCTCGGAAGCTACGTCGAGGTCTTCTCAACGATCCCGGACGTCCTGAAGGCGTGCGAGGTGACCGTCGAGATTGCGAGCGACGCCAATGCGCCGACGCTCGTCACGGCCAGGTCGTCGCTGCGCACGTCGCGAGACGGCGTGCGCGCCATCGGTCTTGGCGAGGCGGCGCTCGATCCCCTGCCGCCCGGGGAGTACGTGGCGCGAGCCTCCGTGCGCCTGGGGGGCAAGCCGGTGGCGCGGGTGCTCCGCCCGTTCATCTACGCCCCGACCAGCGCCGTGATCGCTGCCAGTGCGGCGGGCATCGGCGGCTCATCCACCGCGTTCGACAGGTCGCAGATTCTGGCGTCAGCCGTCACCGAGCACTTCCTCGGGTCGCTGGCCTCGAGTCTCGACCCGGAGGTGTCGGCGCGCGTTGAGGCGGCGACGCGGGGCGACTTCTCGGCCCTGGCGGCGGGCGCCGGCGAGGGGAGCCCCCCGGGCGTCTCGGCGTTGCTGAGAGGCGTCTCGCTATATGCTCGGGGCGAACTCGAGGCGGCGGCGACCGAGTTGCGACGGGCGCTTGCCGACAGCGGCGAGCTGTCGGCCGCGACCTTCTACCTCGGCGCGTGCTACGCCGCGGGGGGACGGCACAAGGAGGCGGTTGGCGCGTGGCAGACCGCGCTCGCGGCCGACGATCAGCCACCCTTTGTCTACGCCTTGACGACCGAGGCGTTTCTGCGAGTGAAGGACTGGGATGGGGCGATCGGCCTGGCAGAGGAGGCCTCGGCCCTCTGGCCCGACGATGGAGGCATCCAGCGGCTCCGTGTCCGGGCGTTGGCGTTCGCGGGAAGGCGGGCGCTCGCCCTCGAGGCGGCGGACGAGCACTTGGCCACCGACCCTGGCGACCACGAGATCATCCTGCTCGCCATGAAGCTGCTCTATGACGCGCACGCCGACGGGCGACCACTCGGTGGTGCCACGGCGAATCGGCAGAAGTACGAACAATACCTGGCTCGGTATCGCGCCGCGGGGGGGCCTCAGCAAGCCCTCGCGGAGCGATGGCTGCAGGCCCTCGGAAGGACGGAGTCACGAGAATGACCGACATTCACGCGCGAGGCTATGCGCACCCCGACGTCCTGGTGTCGACCGACTGGGTGCAGGATCATCTCGACAACCCCACGGTTCGACTCGTCGAGTCGAACGAAGACACGCTGTTGTACGCCGCCGGCCACGTTCCCGGCGCGGTGCACGTGGACTGGACGGCCGACCTCAACGATCAGCTCCGGCGCGACTACATCTCGCGCGACGGCTTCGAGGCGCTGATGTCGCGCATCGGCGTCACGCCTGAGACGCTGGTGGTTTTCTACGGCGACAAGAGCAACTGGTGGGCGTGCTACGCGCTCTGGGTGTTCCAGTTGTTCGGCCACGAGCGTGCGCGCATCATGGATGGCGGCCGCCTGAAGTGGGAGAAGGAGGGCCGGCCGATGACGCGCGACGTGCCGAGGTACACGCCCACCGCGTACAAGGCCCCCGAGCGCAACGATGCGCTGCACCGGGTGTTCAGGGAGGACGTGCTGGCTGCGGTCAAGGCCGGCGGGCAGCTGGTGGACGTCCGCAGTCCGGAAGAGTACAGCGGCACGCGGTTGCACATGCCCGACTACCCGAACGAAGGCGCATTGCGCGGCGGTCACATCCCGGGGGCGAAGAACATCCCCTGGGCCCGCGCCATCAATCCAGACGACGGCACCTTCAAGGACGCGGACGCGCTGAGGACGCTCTACGTCGACGGGGCCGGCTTCGACCCGTCGCGCGAGGTGATTGCCTACTGCCGCATCGGCGAGCGGAGCAGCCACACCTGGTTCGCGCTGAAGTACCTGCTGGGGTTCTCCGTGGTGCGGAACTACGACGGCAGCTGGACCGAGTGGGGCAACCTCGTGAACGTCCCGATCGAGAAGTGACGTG
>JAFNAJ010000353.1 GCA_017860085.1 Acidobacteriota bacterium
GCCGCGATGCTGTGGGCCCGCCGCGGGCTGTCGTGGATGCCGAACGTGAGGACGTTGTAGCCGAGCTCGCCGAGCGATGCCGAGGCGGACGCGCCAGCCAGCCCGGTGCCGACCACGATCACGGTGTACTTCCGCCGGTTCGCCGGGGCGACCAGCTTCGACTCGAAGCGATGACGGTCCCACTTGCTTTCGATCGGGCCGCCGGGAATCCTGGCGTCGAGGGTCATGACCTGCCCCCACCGAGGTAGATGATCACGGGAATGACAGCGAAGCCGAAGCCGATGATGATGGCGAGGGCCGTGCCGACCATCAGGATGAACCGGTTGTACCGGGGGTGATTGACGCCGAGCGACTGCAGCGCGCTCGCGAGCCCGTGCCGCAGGTGCAGGAAGACGAGCACCATGCACACCGCGTAGAAGATCACGCTGGCCAGGGCGAACGGGTTGTCGCGGAACACCTCGACCACCAGGCGGTGGAGGTCGCGCATCGGCCCGTCCTTGCCCGCGTAGATGTAGCCCTCCGGCTCGCCCGGCCCGAACTTCATCGTGAGCAGGTGGAACACGACGAACACGAGCGTGACGGCACCGGTGAGAATCATGCTCGTCGACGCGACGCTCTTGCGGCTCGTGTGGCCCGCCCACTGCCGCACCTCGTAGTCGTTGGGGCGCGCCCCGCGGTTCGACCACCAGTTGAGCGCGGCGTTGAACACGTGCAGCAGGAAGAGCGCCAGCAGGCCCGCCTCGGCCACGTAGATGAGCGGATTGCTGATGAGCGCGTGGCTGTAGCCGTTGAACGTCTTGGGCCCCACGAAGAGCATCAGGTTTCCGATGAGGTGCACCACGAGGAACAGGAACAACGACAGGCCGGTGATGGCGATGAGAAGCTTGGTTCCAACCGACGAGGCGAGCAACTTCACGCGCGTCGACATGAGCGACTCCGTCTGCTGGCGGCTCAGGCGGCAGCCGCCGGACGCTCCGTGGAGCGGGGACTCACGTCCCTGCCGAGGGTGCCATCGCGGCGCGCGGGATGACCAGAGAGGAAAGCGGGACGAGTGCGCGCCAGAGACGAGGCAGCCACCTTGGCGGGTTACTGTCTGGCCGCGTCGCAGCGTTGCGGCCTCGGCGATTGTAGCCCGTCGCTCACGAGGGTGCAACGGACGCCAGCCCCTTGATCGGGAGCCGCGTTCCGACCATGATAGTGACGCCCAAGCGGCCGGCCGCGACTCGTGGCTGGTCTTCAACCGGGCCTCACCCAGGGAAGCGACACCAGTGAAAATCCACGAGCATCAAGCGAAGGCCATCCTCGCGCGCCATGGCGTGGCCGTGCCGCGCGGCGAAGTTGCATTCACCGCCCAGGAAGCCGCCGAGGTCGCGCGCAAGCTGGGCGGCGGCACGGTCGTCGTCAAGGCGCAGATCCACGCCGGCGGCCGCGGCAAGGGCGGCGGCATCAAGGTCGTGAAGGGCGCCGACGAGGCCGAGCGCGCCGCGAGCGCCATGCTCGGCACCAAGCTCGTCACCTACCAGACGGGACCGGCCGGACAGGTCGTCTCCCGCGTGCTCGTCGAGGAAGGGCTCAAGATGACCAAGGAGCTCTACCTCGGCGTCGTCATCGACCGCAGCCGCGGCTGTGCGGTGATGATGGCGAGTTCGGAAGGCGGCGTGGAGATCGAGAAGGTGGCGGCCGAGACGCCTCACCTGATCAAGAAGGTGCACATCGATCCCGCCACGGGGCTGCACGCGTTCCAGGCACGCGAGCTGGCGTTCGGCATCGGCCTCGAGCCGGCCCTCGTCTCGAAGGCCGCCAAGCTGATGATGGCCATCTACAACGCCTTCGTCGCCACCGACGCCTCGCTGGTCGAGATCAACCCGCTCGTCACCACCGAGTCGGGCGACGTGCTGGCCCTCGACGCGAAGATGAACTTCGACGACAACGCCCTCTTCCGCCACCCGGAGATTCGCGAGCTGCGCGACCTCTCCGAGGAGGACCCCCTCGAGATCGAGGCGTCGAAGTACTCGCTCAACTACATCCGCCTCGACGGCAACATCGGGTGCATGGTCAACGGCGCCGGCCTCGCGATGTCGACGATGGACATCATCAAGCTGGCGGGCGGCGAGCCGGCCAACTTCCTCGACGTCGGTGGCGGGGCCAGCGCCGAGCAGATCCGCAACGCCTTCAAGATCCTCATGTCGGACGCGAACGTGAAGGCCGTGCTGATCAACATCTTCGGCGGCATCCTGCGTTGCGACATCCTCGCCGAAGGCGTGATCGACGCCGTCAAGGAGCTCCACGTCAACGTCCCCATCGTCGTGCGGATGGAAGGGACCAACGTGGAGAAAGGCAAGCAGATGCTGATCGACAGCGGACTGAAGTTCGCGACGGCCGACACGATGGGCGAGGCGGCCGAGAAGGTGGTGGCCCTCGCGGGCACCAGGTAGACCTGACGGGGCGACAAGGTCGGTTCTTGGTTCTTCGTTCCTGGTTCTTGGTCCGTTCAGGGTTCCTGGTTCTCGGTGCGCAGTCTGAACCAGGAACGCCGAACGAACCAGGAACCAAGCACCTCGAACGGACCAAGAACAAAGAACCAAGAACCAAGCACCAGGCCGTACACACGAGAGGCTCTGGAGAGGTCGGACATGGCCGTTCTCATTGACAAGCACACGAAGCTGATCGTTCAAGGGCTGACCGGGCGTGAGGGGACGTTTCACGCCAAGCAGTGCGCCGCTTACGGCACCAATGTCGTCGGCGGGGTCACGCCCGGCAAGGGCGGCACGGTCCACGAGGGCTGGCCCATCTTCAACACCGTGGCCGAGGCCGTGGAGCAGACCGGCGCCAACGCGACGCTGATCTTCGTGCCACCGGCCGCGGCGGCCGAGGCGGTGATGGAGGCGGCCGATGCGGGCCTCGGCGTCGCCGTGTGCATCACGGAAGGGATCCCGACCCTCGACATGATGCGCGCCTACACGTTCATGCGCGGCAAGAAGACGCGCCTCGTGGGGCCCAACTGTCCTGGGGTCATCACGGCGGGCCAGGCCAAGGCCGGCATCATCCCTGGGCACATCTGCTCGCCGGGGCGCGTGGGCATCGTCTCGAAGAGCGGCACGCTGACCTACGAAGCCATTCACCAGCTCACTGGCCTCGGGCTCGGCCAGACCACGTGCATCGGCATCGGCGGCGACCCGCTCATCGGCACCACGTTCATCGACGCGTTGACGCTGTTCGCCGCCGACCCGGCGACGGAGGCCGTCGTGATGATCGGCGAGATTGGCGGATCGGCCGAGGAAGAGGCCGCCGAGTTCATCACGCGCGGCTTCAAGAAGCCGGTCGTCGGCTTCATCGCCGGTCAGACGGCGCCACCTGGGCGCCGCATGGGGCACGCCGGCGCCATCATCGCAGGCGGCAAGGGCACGGCGGCCGAGAAGATGAAGGCGCTGTCCAGCGCCGGCGTCGCGGTCGTCAAGAGCCCCGCCGACATGGGCCGGGCCATGGTCGAGGCGCTCGGGCACTGACGGCTACCGGCCACCGCCTACCGCCCACCGGTCAGCGGCTACACGACCGCCTACCGGCCAGCGGCAGCCGTCGCTCCTGTCGATCAAATCTGTCGCCTGGCGTCCTCTGAGGGCTCGTCGGGATGCCGCGGTGCGACCGCCCGCTCCAGCAGGCCACGCGCCAGCCCCTGGGCCCCGAGGCCGAACGCCAGGGCGAGCGCCAGCACGGCGCCGCCGAACAGGATGGCGAAGGCGACCAGGAGCACCTGCCGTCCGACCCCGAGGTGCTCGAGCGCCATCGCGATAGCCAGGATCACGACGGCCGCC
>JAFNAJ010000026.1 GCA_017860085.1 Acidobacteriota bacterium
CTCGCTACGTTTGCGACTCCCCAGGCCGGCGCCTCGCCGGCCAGTTTCGCGACGGCCCCGCGGCCTCATTTGCCCTGAATCCGGGCGACTACTTCCTCACTCACGTGCTGTGGCGCCTGCTCGTACCGATCGAAGTGCATCGAGTAGGTCGCCCGTCCCTGCGTCCGCGACCGCAGCTCGGTCGCGTAGCCGAACATCTCGGACAGCGGCACCCGCGAGGTCACGATCTGCGTGCTCCCGCGGGCTTCCATCGACTGGATGCGCCCGCGCCGGCTGTTGAGGTCGCCCATCACGTCGCCCATGTACTCCTCTGGGACGACGACCTCGACGCGCATGACCGGCTCGAGCAGCACGGGCTTCGCGCGGTGCGACGCGTCCTTGAACGCCATCGAGCCGGCAATCTTGAACGCCATCTCTGACGAGTCGACCTCGTGGAACGACCCGTCGTAGAGCTCGATCCCCACGTCGTCGACCGGGTAGCCGGCGAGCACGCCGGTGGTCATCGCCTCGCGGATGCCCTCCTCGATGGGCTTGATGTACTCCCGCGGGATCGAGCCACCCACGATGCTGTTGACGAACTCGAAACCCTCGCCCGGGTGCCGTGGCTGCAGGCGGATCTTCGCGTGCCCGTACTGGCCGCGCCCGCCCGTCTGCTTCACGTAGCGTCCCTCGCCGTCCGCCGCGGCCGTCAGCGTCTCCTTGTAGGCGACCTGCGGCTTGCCGACGTTCGCCTCGACGCCGAACTCCCGCTTCAGGCGGTCGACGATGATCTCGAGATGGAGCTCGCCCATGCCTGAGATGACCACCTGCCCGGTTTCCGGGTCGGTCCGGACACGGAACGTGGGGTCCTCGGCCATGAGCTTGCCGAGTCCCTGGCCCAGCTTCTCCTGGTCGGCCTTGGTCTTCGGCTCGATCGCCAGGGCGATCACCGGCTCGGGGAAGTCCATCGCCTCGAGGACGACCACGTGCTTCTCGTCACAGATCGTGTCGCCGGTGCTCACGCTCTTCAGGCCCACGGCGGCAGCGATGTCGCCGGCGTAGACCTCCTTGATCTCCTCACGCTTGTTCGCGTGCATCTTGAGCAGTCGGCCGATGCGCTCGGTCTTGCCCCTGGCCGCGTTGTAGACCGACGAGCCCGAGGCGAGCACGCCCGAGTAGACGCGGATGAACGCGAGCTGACCGACGAACGGGTCGGTCATGATCTTGAACGCCAGCGCGGAGAACGGGGCCTCGTCGGCGGCCTGTCGCGTCGTCGGCTGGCCCGTCTTCGCGTCGGTGCCCTCGATCGCCGGAATGTCGGCCGGCGACGGCAGGTAGTCGACGATGGCGTCGAGCAGGGGCTGGACGCCCTTGTTCTTGAACGCCGAGCCGCAGACGACCGGCACGAACGGCGACTTCTCGCCGCGCACCGACTCGATCACGCGCAACCGCAGCGTCGCCTTGATCTCGTCCTCGGTGATCTCCTCGCCGCCGAGGTACTTCTCGAGCAGCCGGTCGTTCGCCTCGCTCACCTTCTCGATGAGCTTCTCCCGGTACTCGTGCGCCACGGCCCGGTACTCGGACGGGATCTCCGCGACGTGGTAGTCGGCACCCAGCGTCTCGTCATCCCAGATGAGCGCCTTCATCGTCAGCAGGTCGATCACGCCGACAAAGGCGTCTTCCGCCCCGATGGGCAGCTGCAGCGCCACCGGGTTGCCCTGCAGCTTCGTCTCGATCTGGCCCAGCGTGCGTGTGAAGTCGGCCCCCACGCGGTCCATCTTGTTGACGAAGCAGATGCGCGGCACGCGGTACTTGTCGGCCTGCCGCCACACGGTCTCCGACTGCGGCTCGACGCCTGCCACGGCATCGAAGACGGCCACTGCGCCGTCGAGCACCCGGAGCGAGCGCTCCACCTCGGCGGTGAAGTCGACGTGGCCTGGCGTATCGATGATGTTGATCCGGATGTCACGCCAGAAGCAGGTCGTCGCGGCCGACGTGATGGTGATGCCGCGCTCCTGCTCCTGCTCCATCCAGTCCATCACGGCCGTGCCGTCGTGGACCTCGCCGATCTTGTACGTGATCCCCGTGTAGAAGAGGATCCGCTCGGTGGTCGTCGTCTTGCCGGCATCGATGTGCGCCATGATGCCGATGTTGCGCGACCGACTCAGTGGAACTTGACGTGGCATGGCTTTCCGCTCGACCCACTCCTACCAGCGGTAGTGGGCGAACGCCTTGTTGGCCTCGGCCATGCGGTGCGTGTCTTCGCGCTTCTTCACGGCGCCACCACGCAGGTTCGACGCATCGAGCAGCTCGTTGGCCAGCTTCTCCTGCATCGTCTTGCCGTCGCCGCGCTGACGCGCGTAGCCGACCAGCCAGCGAATGCTCAGTGACAGGCGCCGGTTCTGGTTGACCTCGATCGGCACCTGGTAGTTCGATCCGCCGACGCGCCGAGACTTGACCTCGAGGCTCGGCTTGGCGTTGTCGATGGCCTTCTTGAAGACCTTCAGAGGGTCGTCGCCGGTGCGTTCCTTGATGATCTCCAGCCCGCCGTACACGATGCGCTCGGCCACGCTCTTCTTGCCGTCGTGCATCACCGTGTTGATGAACTTGGTGACGAGCGGGCTGCTGTAGACCGGGTCGGGCACCAGCTCGCGCTTGGGAATCTCTCTCCTGCGTGGCATCTCAACCCACCTCTACTGCTTGGGCCGCTTGGCGCCGTACTTCGAGCGACCCTGCTTGCGCCCCTGCACGCCCACCGCGTCGAGCGTCCCGCGCACGACGTGGTAGCGCACACCGGGCAGGTCCTTCACACGACCGCCCCGGATGAGCACGAGCGAGTGCTCCTGCAGGTTGTGCCCGACCCCGGGAATGTAGGTGGTGACCTCGATCCCGTTGGTGAGCCGCACGCGCGCCACCTTGCGCAGCGCCGAGTTCGGCTTCTTGGGGGTCTGCGTGAAGACCCGGACGCACACGCCGCGCTTCTGCGGGCAGTCCTGGAGCGCCGGGCTCTTGGTCTTCGTCGAGACCGCCTCCCGGCCCTTGCGCACAAGCTGACTGATCGTCGGCACAGTCACCCCGATGGCGCTGCCGCGAGGCAACGCCGATGGCGGCGGACCATCGGTCCGCGCTATCAACACCCCACCCGAGCCTCCCGCCGCGCGGACAGACACGGGCGTCCCGGGCCTGGAAGCGCCCACCGGCGCTTGGCACCCGGAAACTCCACGACCCTAATGCTGTTGTGTCGTCTCGTGGCGAGCCCTTCCGGGCCGCCTGCGGGAAGCGCGACACCACATCGCGCGCCTCTCTCCGGACGGCTCGGGGCCAGATAGGGTGTCCTGACCCCGACAGAACCTTACGAGCCTACCACAGAGCGTCTGCCCCGTGCAAGGAGCGCGCCGCCCTGCGCAGGCGTGCTGGGAGCCTACTCGGCCACTTCGTCGCGCCCGTAGGCTTCCTCGACGTCGACCAGGTAGTCGATGTCGCGCTCGAGATCCAGATCCTCCTCGGCCGGCGGCGGCGGGGGCGGCGGCTCGTCGGCCGGGATCTGCACGTGGCGGTACCACTCGAAGCCGGTCCCTGCCGGGATCAGCCGGCCCATCGTCACGTTCTCCTTGAGCCCGCGCAGGTGGTCGACCTTGCCCGAGATGGACGCCTCGGTCAGCACGCGCGTGGTCTCCTGGAACGACGCCGCCGAGATGAACGAGTCGGTCGACAGCGACGCCTTGGTGATGCCAAGGAGCATCGGGCGCCCCTTGGCAGGCTGACCGCCGTCCGTGATGACCCGCTCGTTCTCGGAGAGGAACCGGAAGCGGTCGACCACGTCGTCGACGAGGAACTCGGTGTCGCCGACGTCCTCGATCTTGACCCAGCGCATCATCTGCCGCGTGATCACCTCGATGTGCTTGTCGTTGATGTTCACGCCCTGCAGACGGTAGACCTCCTGGATCTCGTTGACCAGGTAGCTCTGCAGCTCCTTCTCGCCCAGCACGCTCAGGATGTCGTGCGGGTTGCTCGGGCCGTCGATGAGCTGCTCGCCGGCCCTCACCCGGTCGCCGTCCTGCACGTTGACGTGCACGCCGCGCGGCAGCATGTACTCGCGCGGCTCGGCGCCGTGCTCGTCCGGCACGATCATCACCTTCCGCTGGCCCTTGACGATGCCGCCCATCCGCACGATGCCGTCGATCTCGGAAATGACCGCCGCCGTCTCGCGCGGCTTGCGCGCCTCGAACAGCTCGACCACGCGCGGCAGACCGCCGGTGATGTCCTTCGTCTTGGTAGTCTCCCGCGGGATCTTCGCCAGCACCGCGCCGGCAAAGACGGTCTCCCCGTCCTCGATCATGAGGTGCGCGTGGATGGGCATGTGGTACTTCCGGACGACCTTGCCATCCTTGTTGCGGATCTCCACCATCGGCTGCTTCTTCTCGTCCGGCGAGTCGATGATGATGCGCCGCGAGAGGCCCGTGACCTCGTCCACTTCCTCGTGCACGGTGAGGCCGTCGACGATGTCGCGGAACTTCACCAGCCCCGCGTCCTCGGTGAGGATGGAGAAGGTGTAGGGATCCCACTCGACCAGGACCTGCGCCTGCTCGACGTGATCGCCCTCGCGAACGCGCAGCTTGGCGCCGTACACCACCGCGTAGCGCTCGCGGTCGCGCCCCTGGGCGTCCTGAACCACCAGGTAGCCGGTCCGGTTCATCACGACGAGGCTGGCCTGGGCCGTCAGTTCGTCGTGGATCTCGACCACCTGGAGGTTGTCGAAGCGGATCGTGCCGGCGTGGCGCGCCTCGATCGTCGACTGCTCCGAGATCCTCGCCGTGCCGCCGATGTGGAACGTCCGCATCGTCAGCTGCGTGCCTGGCTCGCCGATCGACTGGGCGGCGATGACGCCCACCGCCAGGCCCAGCTCCACCAGCTTGCCGGTGGCCAGGTCGCGCCCGTAACAGTGGGCGCAGACGCCGCGCCGCGACTGGCACGTCAGCACCGACCGGATCTTCACCCGCTCGATGCCGGCGTCCTGGATGTCTGAGGCGCGCTCCTCGTCGATCTCGCGGTTGGCCTCGACGAGCACCTCGCCCGTGAACGGGTCGCGCACCGTCTCGAGCGCCACGCGGCCGATGATGCGATCGCGCAGCGGCTCGATGATCTCGCCGCTTTCGACGATCGCCCGCGCCTCGATCCCGTCCATCGTGTGGCAGTCGATCTCCGAGATGATCACGTCCTGCGCCACGTCGACCAGACGACGCGTCAGGTAGCCCGAGTCGGCCGTCTTGAGCGCGGTGTCGGCCAGGCCCTTGCGTGCCCCGTGGGTCGAGATGAAGTACTCGAGCACCGACAACCCCTCGCGGAAGTTGGCGCGAATGGGTGTCTCGATGATCTCGCCCGACGGCTTGGCCATGAGGCCGCGCATGCCAGCCAGCTGGCGAATCTGCTGCTTGCTGCCGCGGGCGCCCGAGTCGGCCATGATGTACACCGGGTTGAAGAACCGACCCGTCCGGTCCAGGTCCTCCATCGTGCTGAACATCCGGTCGGCGATTCGCTCGGTCACGCCCGACCAGATGGCGATCACCTTGTTGTAGCGCTCGCCCTTGGTGATGGCCCCTTCCTGGTACTGCTGGTCGACCTTGATGACCTCGGTGTTCGCGTCACCCACCAGGCCGGGCTTCTCCTCCGGAATGACGAGGTCGTCGATGCCAATCGACAGCCCCGACCGCGTCGCGTAGGTGAAGCCCACGGCCTTGAGACTGTCGAGCATCTCGACGCTGCGCTGGAGGCCCATGTGCAGGTAGCAGTACTGCACGGTCTGCTGCAGGGCCTTCTTCTTGAGCAGGCCGTTGATGAACGGCATGTCGCCCGGCAGGGACTCGTTGAAGAGCACCCGGCCGACCGTCGTGTTGATGATCTTGTGGTCGACCTCGATCACCGGCGTGTGGAGCACGTCCTGGTCGTCGCGCGCCACCGTGAGGTCGATGAGACTGCCGGAATAGCGGAGGCGAATCGGCGTGAGCGTCTCCACCTCGCCCAGCTCGAGCGCCAGCACCACGTCGTCGCGGTCGGCAAACACGCGCCCCTCGCCCTTGGCCCCGACCTTCGCCTTGGTCAGGTAGTAGCAGCCGAGCACGATGTCCTGCGACGGCACCGCGATGGGCTGGCCGTTGGCCGGCGAGAGGATGTTCTGCGACGACATCATCAGCGTCGACGCCTCGATCTGCGCCTCGGGCGACAACGGGATGTGCACCGCCATCTGGTCGCCGTCGAAGTCGGCGTTGAACGCCGTGCACACCAGCGGGTGGATGCGAATGGCCTTGCCCTCGACGAGCACCGGCTCGAACGCCTGGATGCCGAGCCGATGGAGCGTGGGCGCGCGGTTGAGCAGCACCGGGTGCTCGCGGATCACCTCCTCGAGCACGTCCCAGACCTCGGACTTCTGCTGCTCCACCATCTCCTTGGCCTGCTTGATGGTGGCGACCAGCCCGCGCTGCTCGAGCTTGTTGTAGATGAACGGCTTGAACAGCTCGAGCGCCATCTTCTTCGGCAGGCCGCACTGGTGCAGCTTGAGCTCGGGCCCGACCACGATCACCGAGCGGCCGGAGTAGTCGACGCGCTTGCCGAGCAGGTTCTGCCGGAAGCGGCCCTGCTTGCCCTTGAGCGTGTCGGAGAGCGACTTGAGCGGGCGGTTGTTGGCGCCGCGCAGCACGCGGCCGCGCCGCCCGTTGTCGAAGAGGGCGTCGACCGCCTCCTGCAGCATCCGCTTCTCGTTGCGGATGATGACGTCGGGCGCCTTGAGCTCGATGAGCTTCTTGAGGCGGTTGTTGCGGTTGATGACGCGGCGGTACAGGTCGTTGAGATCCGACGTGGCGAACCGGCCGCCGTCGAGCGGCACCAGGGGCCGAAGCTCCGGCGGCAGCACCGGCACCACGTCGAGAATCATCCACTCGGGCCGGTTGTTCGACTTCCGGAACGCGTCGACGACCTTGAGGCGCTTGGCGAACTTCAGGCGCTTCTGCGCCGAGTGCTCGGCGCGCATCTTCTCGCGGAGCTCGCCGGCCAGCGCCTCGACGTCGACGCGGCGCAACAGCTCCTTGATCGCCTCGGCCCCCATGCCGGCCCTGAACTTCGGCAGGCCCGTCTTGGGGTCCGACCACTCTTCCTTCTTCTTGCGGTACTGCTCCTCGGTGAGCAGCTCGTTCGGCTTGAGGTCGGTCTCCGCGGGGTCAACCGTGACGTACGCCTCGAAATAGAGGATGCGCTCGAGGTCGCGCAGCGAGATGTCGAGCAGGTGCCCGATGCGGCTCGGCAGCCCCTTGAAGAACCAGACGTGGCTCACCGGCGTGGCCAGCGCGATGTGGCCCAGCCGCTCGCGGCGCACGCGCGCCTGCGTCACCTCGACACCGCACTTGTCGCAGATGACGCCGCGGTGCTTCATCCGCTTGTACTTGCCGCACAGACACTCCCAGTCGGTGACCGGCCCGAAGATCTTGGCGCAGAACAGGCCGTCGCGCTCCGGCTTGAAGGTGCGGTAGTTGATGGTCTCCGGCTTGGTGACCTCGCCGTGCGACCACGACAGGATCTTGTCGGGCGACGCCAGGCTGATGCGGATGGCGTCGAAGTCCGTCGTCAGGCCACTGCGGTTCGAGAAATCAGGTCTCATGGACATCCCTGTGAAACGTCAGCCAACTGCGTGCGGGGCGCCGGCGGCGCACCCGCCTACACCGCCTGCGGCTCGGTTTCCGGCGCCGGCTCCCCGGGCTGCGCTTCCACCGGACGCCGACGCGTCTTCATCAACTCGACGTCGAGGCACAGCGCCTGCAGCTCGCGGACGAGCACGTTGAACGACTCGGGCAACCCGGCCGTGAACGAGGCGTCGCCCTTGACGATCGACTCGTAGATCTTCGCGCGGCCGGTCACGTCGTCCGACTTGGCCGTGAGCAGTTCCTGGAGGATGTGCGCCGCGCCGTACGCTTCGAGCGCCCAGACCTCCATCTCGCCAAACCGCTGGCCGCCGAACTGGGCCTTGCCCCCGAGCGGCTGCTGCGTGATGAGCGAGTACGGCCCGATCGATCGCGCGTGGATCTTGTCGTCGACCAGGTGCGACAGCTTGAGCATGTAGATGTAGCCGACGGTGACCTCCTGCTCGAAGGCGTCGCCCGTCATGCCGTCGAAGAGCAGCGTCTTGCCGCCGGTCGGCAGGCCGCCCCGCTCGAGCCAGTTCTTGATCTCGCTCTCGGTGGCACCGTCGAACACCGGCGTCGCGAAGTAGAGTCCCAACGCGTGCGCCGCCCAACCCAGGTGCGTCTCGAGAATCTGGCCGACGTTCATGCGCGACGGCACGCCCAGCGGGTTGAGCACGATCTCCACCGGGGTCCCGTCGGGCAGGTACGGCATGTCCTCCTCGGGGAGGACCCGCGCGATGACGCCCTTGTTGCCGTGCCGTCCGGCCATCTTGTCGCCGACCTGCAGCTTGCGCTTCATCGCGACGTAGACCTTGACGAGCTTGATGACGCCGGGCGGCAGCTCGTCGCCGCGGCGGATCTTCTCCTTGCGCTCTTCCATGTCGCGCTCGAGGACCTCGATCTTGTTGCGCACGCGGTCCTCGAGCTGGCGCAGGTACTCGTCGAGACCGGGATCGTCGCTGGCGACCTTGGCGTGGACCAGGGCGGCAAACGGCACCTCCTGCCACGGGCGGCCGTCGGACACCACGGCGTCCGGACCGAGCACGGTGCCCTTCTTGAGCAGCCGCTCGCGCCCGAACTCGTCGAAGAGGTCCGTCCGGAGGGTCTTGCTCTGCAGGACCTGCACGATGCGCTTGCGCGCCTCCTCGTGCTCGATCCGGATCTCGTCCTGCAGGTTCTTCTCCATCTTCTCGAGCTCTTCGGCCTCGATCGACCGGGCGCGCTCGTCCTTGTCGATCCCCTTGCGCGAGAAGATCTTCACGCCAACGGCGATGCCCTCGATCCCGGGCGGGCAGGTCAGCGACGCGTCACGCACGTCGCCGGCTTTTTCGCCGAAGATGGCCCTCAGCAGCTTCTCCTCGGGGGTCAGCTGCGTCTCGCCCTTGGGCGTGACCTTGCCGACGAGGATGTCGCCGGGCTTGACGTACGCGCCGATGCGGATGATGCCGCTCTCGTCGAGGTCCCGCAGGTAGGTCTCCGACACGTTCGGGATGTCCCGCGTGATCTCCTCTGGGCCGAGCTTGGTGTCGCGCGCCTCGATCTCGAACTCCTCGATGTGGATGGACGTGTAGTAGTCCTCCTTGACGAGCTTCTCCGAGACGAGGATGGCGTCCTCGAAGTTGTAGCCGCGCCACGGCATGAATGCGACGAGCACGTTGCGGCCCAGCGCCAGCTCTCCCATGTCCGTGCACGGGCCGTCGGCGAGCACCTGCCCCTTCTGCACCTTCTGCGAGACCCGGACGATGGGCTTCTGGCTGATGCAGGTGTTCTGGTTCGACCGCTTGAACTTCACCAGCCCGTAGATGTCGGCCCCCATGGCCGACGGCAACTCGCCGAGGTCGTCCTCGGCGCGCACGACGATGCGCTGGCTGTCGACGTAGTCGACCACGCCCGACCGCCGGGCCACGACCACCGCGCCCGAGTCGCGCGCCGTGATGTACTCCATGCCCGTGCCGACGTAGGGCGCGCGCGCCCGCAGCAGCGGCACGGCCTGGCGCTGCATGTTCGAGCCCATCAGCGCGCGGTTCGCGTCGTCGTTCTCGAGGAACGGGATGAGCGACGCCGCCACCGAGACGAGCTGCTTGGGCGACACGTCGATGTACTGCACCGTCTGGCGCGGGGCCAGGATGAAGTTGCCCGCCTGCCGCGCGTTGACGCGCTCGGCAACGAGCGCACCCGTGTCGTCGATCTTCGCGTTGGCCTGCGCGATGACGTACTGGTCCTCTTCCCAGGCCGACAGGTAGAACGGGTGGGGCTCGAACTCCAGGCCCTTCTTCTTCCGGCTCGCCTTGCCCGCCTCGTCGGCGACCTCGTCGTAGCGAACCACGTCGCCCACGCGGTGCTTCGTGCCGCCGCCGTTGGTGACGACCACGTACTCGACGACGCGGCCGTGCTCCACCTTCCGGTAGGGCGATTCGATGAACCCGAACTCGTTGATCCGGGCATAGCAGCTCAGCGAGCTGATCAGGCCGATGTTCGGACCCTCAGGCGTCTCGATCGGGCAGATGCGCCCGTAGTGGGTCGGGTGCACGTCGCGCACCTCGAACCCCGCCCGCTCGCGCGAGAGGCCGCCGGGCCCCAAGGCCGAGAGGCGCCGCTTGTGGGTCACCTCCGACAGCGGGTTGGTCTGGTCCATGAACTGCGACAGCTGCGACGAGCCGAAGAACTCCCGGATGGCCGCCACGACCGGCTTGGCGTTGATCAGGTCGTGCGGCATCGCCGTGGCCATCTCCTGGTAGACGGACATCTTCTCCTTGATGGCCCGCTCCATCCGCACGAGGCCGATGCGGAACTGGTTCTCCAGGAGTTCGCCCACCGACCGCACGCGGCGGTTGCCGAGGTGGTCGATGTCGTCCACGTTCATCGGGTTCTTGCGCAGCTTGAGGAGGTACTTGATGACCTCGTAGAAGTCCTGCGGGTGCAGGATCTTCTCGTCGAGCGGCGTGTTGAGCTTGAGCTTCGTATTGAGCTTGAGGCGCCCCACCCGCGAGAAGTCGTACTTCTGCGGATTGAAGAACATGTTCTCGAAGAGCGACCGCGAGCTGTCGAGCGTCGGCGGATCGCCGGGGCGCAGGCGCCGATAGATCTCGATCAGCGCCTCCTCGTGGGTGCGAATCGCGTCCTTCTTGAGCGTGAGCGACAGCACCGGGCCAATCTCGTCGCGCTCGGGGAAGAACACGTCGATGAACTCGACGCCCTTCTCCTGGGCCATCGTCATCACGCGCGGTGACAGCTCCTCGTTCGCCTCGAGCAGGACCTCGCCCGTCTCGGGGTCGACGATGTCGGCGGCGGCGAAGGCGCCCTCGATCTCGGTCTCGTCGATCTCCACGCCGGCGACGCTCGCCTTGCGCAGCGCGAGGATGTGGTCGCCCCGGACCTTCTTGCCCTTCTGGATCACCAGCTCGGTGCCCGGGATCGGCGTCTCCCTGGCGACCCGGAGACCGACCAGGCTCTCGGCAATGGCCCACACGGGCCCCTCGCCGCGGAGGTGGATGCGGTTGACCGAGTAGAACTGCCGCAGGATCTCGTCGGTGCTCCGAAGCCCGAGCGCGCGCAGGAAGACCGACGCCAGGAACTTGCGCTTCCGGTCGATGCGCACGTAGAGCAGATTCTTCGCGTCGTACTCGTACTCGACCCACGAGCCGCGGTAGGGAATCAGCTGGCCGATGTAGAGGCTCTTGTCTTCGGAGTGGAAGAAGACGCCGGGCGAGCGGTGCAGCTGCGACACGATCACCCGCTCGGTGCCGTTGATGATGAACGTGCCGTTGTCCGTCATCAGCGGGATGTCGCCGAAGTAGACCTCCTGCTCCTTGATGTCCCGGATCGTCCGCACGCCCGTTTCCGGGTCCTTGTTCCAGACAACGAGGCGGATGGTGACCTTGAGCGGCACGGCATACGTCATGCCCCGCTCCTGGCACTCCTCCATGTCGTACTTGAGCTTGAGGTCGACCGTGTGGCCGCAGATGTCGCAGATGTCGCCGCGGGCCTCGTTCGACTTGCCGCAGCGCGGGCACAGCACTTCCTTGTCGCCGTAGCGATCGAGCACGAGCGTCGCGCCACAGCTGCCGCACGGCTTGCGGAGGTGATGCAGCCCGGACAGCCGCCCGCACTTGCACTCCCAGTTCCCAATCGAGTACTCGATGAACTCCAGCGACGAGTTGTCCCTGAAGTCGCTGATCGGGAACACCGACTTGAAGACGGACTGCAAGCCGACGTCCTCGCGCTCGGCCGGGAGCCGGTTCATCTGGAGGAACCGCTCGTACGAGCGCCGCTGGATCTCGATGAGGTTCGGGATCGGGGTGACGGTCCGGATCTTGGAGAAGTCGATGCGCTCTCGGTAGACGTTCTTGACCAGGCTTTGCATGCTCGAAGGTTCTCAACCCGACCGCTGGGATCGAGGGTGACCGCGAATCCGCGGTTCCACGGCGCCGAGCCGCGGGTCCGCGCGCCCCGCGTGCTCGCCGTCGCCGCCCACCAGGGGTGGCGACCGTCGCGCGTCTGTCGCAGGGGACCGGCAGTCGCGGGCACGCCAAGCGGCGCGCCGGGGCAGCCCTGCCAGGCCCCGTTGACGTGGCCTTACTTGATCTCGACCTTGGCGCCCACTTCCTCGAACTTCTTCTTGAGCGCCTGCGCCTCGTCCTTGGGCACGCCTTCCTTGACGGCCTTCGGCGCGCCCTCGACCAGGTCCTTGGCTTCCTTGAGGCCGAGGCTGGTCACCTCGCGAACGACCTTGATCACGTTGATCTTGTTCGCGCCCACCTCGGTGAGCACCACGTTGAACTCGGTCTTCTCCTCGGCGGCAGCCGCCGCGCCGGCGCCGGCAGCGCCGCCCGCCATGGGCATCGCCATCGGCATGGCCGCGGCAGCCGAGACCCCGAGTTCCTGCTCGAGCGCCTTGACGAGCTGCGACAGCTCGAGCACCGAGATGTTCTTGATGTAGTCGATCACCTGCTGCTGGTTCACTTCGGCCATTGCTCCCACTCCTTGCGGTAAAAAGCCTTCTGGTCGGTCAATCAAACGGTCTCTCGTCTGGTGTCTCGGTCGGTCAGCCGATCAGCCCGGGGCCGCCCGCGCGTCAGCTCGCCTGAGCGACCTCGGGCTCCGTCGCCACCGGGCCCCTCTTCTGCTCCGCCTGCACGAGCACGCTCATCAGGTCACGTGGCGCCGCGTTCAGGACGCTCACGATCTGCACCATGGGCGCCTGCAGGACGAACAACAGCTTCGCGTAGAGT
>JAFNAJ010000354.1 GCA_017860085.1 Acidobacteriota bacterium
GGGCAAGGCCTCCTCGTCGGTGCTCGTCGTCCTGGGGGGGCGCCGGGTTGTCAGGAACCAACGCGGCAGGGCCCGGAATCCGGCACCGCCCGTCGGTCCACGCGGCCAGGTCGAGGAGGCGGCAGCGCTCGTTGCAGAACGGCCCGAAGCGCTGGTCGACCGGTCGCTTCCGACAGTATACACACCGCGGTCTCGCCCACGAGCCGATTGTAGGACGCGACGCGCACGCGGGACGTCCCACCAACCCAGGGCCGCGGCACGACGGGTGGCCGGGGCCCGGGACTCGGGGACCAGGCGTCAGTGCGCGTTCGGCAGCGGGTGGTGGCGGACGTCGCGCGCCGAGACGATGAAGATGACGTCCTCGGCGACGTTGGTGGCGTGGTCGCCAATGCGCTCGAGGTGTCGCGAGATCAGGATGAGGTCGAGGGCCGGCTCGATCGTGGCGGCGTCCTTCAGCATGTGATCGAGCAGGTCGCGAAACACCAGGGTCTTGAGGGCGTCGAGCGCGTCGTCCTGCCTCAGCACCGACTCCGCCAGGTCCACGTCCTGCCGTACGTAGGCATCGAGCGCGTCGCGCAGCATCTGCTCCGCAATCGTGGCCATCTTCGGGATGTCGACGAGCTCTTTGACCGGGGGGTACTGGAGGTACCGCCGACAGGCCTCGGCGATGTTGACGCAGAGGTCGCCGACCCGCTCGAGGTCTGTGTTGATCTTGACCGCAGCCACGATGGCCCGGAGGTCGACGGCGACGGGCTGACGCAGCGCGAGAAGCTTGAAGCAGCGTTCATCGACTTCGATGTGCAGGACGTTGAGGGGCTCGTCCCCGGTGGCGACTCGCTCGATGAGCGAGGCATCCCGACCGACCAGCGCGCGGATCGCGGTGCCGAGACGCTCTTCGGCGAGCCCGCCCATGACCAGCAGGCGCTCCTTGAGCTCGGTCAATTCTTCCTGGAAGTGCGTGGTCTGATGATCGGGCATCGTCAACGCCTGTCAAAGGGTGGAATTCAGCATACCCTGTCGCGGCCCCGCTGTTGTTTCAGCGATGTGAAATCACGGGCGCTGCCTCACCGCTCGTCCCCTGCGGCGGCGGGGCTCGAGCACCATCTGGACCGGACGTCCCAAGACGCGTTCGAGGGGGACCAGGTGGCGCCCGGCCGCCCACGCCTCGAGTTCGGCGTCCACGCGCGGGGTGAGGTGGATCACGCACAGGTCGCGACGCATTGAGACCCGGAGGCGGGCGATGGCCTGGGTCTGGCTTCTGTCGAGCCCCTCGGCGATGGCCAGGAAGGCCGACAGCACACGCACGGTCGCCCGCAGGTCACGGGGCAGCTTCGAGAAGGCGCCGTCGGACTTCTTCGGCGTGCCCCGGCGATGCGCACGGGCCGCGAGGGCGATGATCTCAATCTCCGTCGGTTCAAAACCCCGGAGCCCGCCATTGGTGATGAGGTAATACGAGTGCTTGTGGTGGCCTTCGTGGGCGATGTGCAGGCCCACGTCGTGGAGCTGGGCCGCAAACTCGAGCCACTCGCGCTCACGAGCACCCAGGCCGTGAACCCGCTTGGTCTGGTCGAAGAGCGCGCAGGCCAGATCCGACACCTGGCGCGCGTGCGTTGCCGCGTAGTTGCAGCGTTCTGCCAGCTCGAGGACGCTGCGGCGGCGGATGTCCGGGTACTGGTCGACCTGGGCGATATGGCTGGCATTCTTCCGCACGTAGTCGATGACCAGTCCCTCGCGCAGCGCCAGATCGCACAAGGTCAGCTCGGAGGCCCCGAGGCCCTCGAGGAGCGTGTCGATCAGGATCGACCCCGCCACCGCCAGGTCGGCGCGCCGCGGGTCGAGGCCGGGGACCGCCAGGCGCTGCTGCTGATCCATCGCGACGAGGCGCTTCCGCAGCCGATGGAGCGCCTTGACGGGCACTCGCACGTTGCGCACGTCGCTCGGGCCCGGCTCGCCGCCCTCCTGTGACGCCAGCGTGCCCAGGCTGAGGATGGTGCCCGACGTCCCGATCACCCGAGCCACCCGCCGCCGGGCAATCTGCCTGAGGTGGCCACCTGCCTCGTCGCGAATGTGGGTGACCAGCCGGCGCTCGTCCCTGGGCTCGAGCGGGTCGGTGCGGACGAACCGCTCGGTCAGACGGATGACGCCGATCTTGAAGCTGCGGGCGAGCCGAGCGCCAGCCGCCGGGCCAAAGGTGATCTCCGTGCTGCCGCCGCCGATGTCGATCACGACGCCGGAGCCCCCCCCGAGGTCGATTCCATAGCAGGCGGCGAGGTGAATCAGGCGCGCTTCCTCTTCCCCGGAGATCACCCTCGCGTGAATGCCGGTCTTCGCGGCAATCGCGGCCAGGAACTCGCCGCCGTTTTCCGCTTCGCGCGTGGCGCTCGTCGCGGCGGCGATGATCTCGTCAACCTGGTACGAGTCGGCGAGACGCTTGAACTTGAGCAGCGCCTGGAGGGCGGCGTTGACCGCCGTCGGCGTGAGCGCCCGGCCGTCCAGTCCGCCGGCGCCGAGGCGGACCATCTCCTTCTCGCGGTCGATCACGTCGAATGACAGGTCGGGCTTGACCTGGACGACAATCATGTGGACCGAGTTGGTCCCGATGTCGATGGCGGCAAGACGCATGGCTGAATGCTACGTTCCGGGGGCCTGTGCGCCGCAAGGTCGGTGGTAGAATCGACGTGGCGCTCTCGCTGACTCGCTGAGCGTCCATCCTAGCATGAGGTCCAACGGGGTTTTGCATCGGGTCTGGACGCGGCGTCTGAGCGCGCTTCGCAAGCACTGGCGTGCCGCCACCGAGGGCGACGTCCGTGCGGTTCACCAGGCCCGTGTGGCCTCGCGCCGCCTCCGGGAATCCTTGCCGATCGTCGGCCTCACCCTTCCCCCTGACGAGCTGCTGGCCGTGCGCAAGGCGGTCAGGCGGGTTACACGAGCGCTGGGGCCGGTCCGTGAGGCCGATGTCTCGATGCGGCTGCTCGACGACATCGGCAGGGCCCAGGCACCCCTGCTCCCCGCGGTCGCCGCGACCCGGCGCCGCGTCGAGGAAGCCCGAGCCATGCGAGGGCGCCTGATGCTCGACGAACTCGGCCACTCCGCCGGTGTGAAGATCATCAAGCGACTCGACGGCGTTCGACAGTATCCCGACCCGCCCGCCGCCCAGTGGAGACTCGTCCTCGCCGAGCGCACCCGGCTCCGCGGCATCGACCTGCGTGATGCCGTCGACGAGGCGGGCATCCTGTACGAGCCGGAGCGCCTGCACCAGATTCGGATCGCCGCGAAGAAGCTCCGCTACTCCCTCGAACTGGCGGGCGAGACCCGCGCGGCGTCGGCCAGGCGCTTCGTCAACGAGTTGAAGGGCCTGCAGGACCACCTCGGCCACCTGCACGATCTGCAGGTGGTGTCCGCGTACGCCGCGGGGGTTCCGCCGGACGAGTCGCTCGCGTCGGGCGTCGACCGGCTCGCCCGTCATCTCGACGACACCTGCCACGACCTGCACGCGAAGTTCCTGGCCGGGCGCATGCGGCTGCTGGGGTTGACCGACGTGGTCCTCGAGAAGATCGTCCCGCGTATCGCCAGTCACGGAGGCGGCGAGGCCAGCCGGGTCACCACCCTGATCGCGTGAGGCCTCCAGGACCAATCACCATGGCGACTGTCCGTCTATATCTCGTCCGTCACGCGATTGCTGAAGAGCGAGGGCCCTCCTGGCCAGACGACTCGAAACGTCCGCTCACGGCCAAGGGCATCGCACGCATGCGCGAGGTGGCGCA
>JAFNAJ010000027.1 GCA_017860085.1 Acidobacteriota bacterium
GCCGGCGGCCCTGCCGCCAGCGTGATTCTACCCGAGGACCCGATGAGACTCTCCTGGCTGGCGATGACCGCGTTCCTGGCGCTCCTGGCGTGCGCGCCCACCGGCGCGCAATGGGCCATGTCCCGAGCCGACGTCGTGTTTGCCGACGGAACCCGCGTCAGGGTCGAGATCGCCGACACGCCCGAGTTGCGCCAGCGTGGGCTCATGTTCCGCGAGCACCTCGCTGAGGGCGACGGCATGCTCTTCATTTTCGAGGAGGTCGGGTTCTACCCCTTCTGGATGAAGAACACGCTGATTCCCCTCGACATGGTCTGGCTGGACGCCGATCGCCGCGTCGTGTCGATCGCCCATTCGGTGCCGCCCTGCAAGGCAGACCCGTGCCCGAACTTCAGTCCCACCGCAGACGCGCTCTACGTGGTCGAGGTGGTGTCGGGGTTTGCCAAGCGGCACAAGGTGCGCGAGGGCGACGTCCTGGTCTTCAAGGGGATGCCCGCAGCCAGGCCCGGCCGCTAGGCGAGCGATCGCGCCCGCCGGCGCGTCAGACGTCGGGGTCTCGACGCTTCTGGAACGCCCACGCCACCAGGATGCTGATGCCGTAGAGCACGACCATCGGACCCGCCATCAGTGCCTGCGAGACGACGTCCGGCCCCGGGGTCATCACCGCAGCCACGATGAAGATCACCAGAATCGCGTACTTCGTGTTCCTGACCAGGAACCGGGGTGTCACCACGCCGACCCGCGCCAGGAAGAACACGAGGGTCGGCATTTCGAAGACCACGCCCATCGCGAGCGCCATCTTCACGTAGAGCGCGAAGACCGGACCGATCCTCGGCATGAACTGCATGTAGTCGGTCGAGAACCCCGCAAAGAACTTCCACGCCCACGGAAAGACGAAGAAGTGGGAGAAGAGCGCGCCGGCCAGGAAGAAGAGGGTGGAGAACAGGACAAAGGGAATGGCCAGGCGCTTCTCGTTCGAGTACAGGCCTGGCGCCACGAACAGCCAGATCTGCAGCATGATCACCGGCAGCGCGAGCAGCAGGCCGATGAGTGCGGCCACCTTCATGTAGAGCAGGAACGCTTCGGCCGGCTCGGTGTAGATCAGCCGTCCGCCCTCCGGCAGCACCTGCTGCAGGGGGCGCATCATGAACTCGAAGATGCGGCCGATGAAGGCGAACGAGACGACGAAGCCGACGACGATGGAGGCGACGCAGATGATCAGTCGGCGCCGAAGTTCGTCGAGGTGGTCGAGAAACGACATCCGACCACCGTTGGGCTCCTCATCGGGTTCGAGGGGCCACCGCTCCGGCGACTCGGCGCCGCCACCGCGCACGAGGCTCATGCGGGATCAGGCTCCGCTCGCCGGGCCACGCGGGTGGACGTCGTCGGCAGCGCGGGGCTCTGGGGTTCCGTCTGGAGCGGGTGCCGGGCGAGGCGGGCCGTCCTTCGCCGTGCGCTGTTCCTCCAGGCGGATCTCGTCCTCGAGGCTGTGGCGCAGCTCGTTCGACGCCCGCTTGAATTCGCCCAGGCTCTTGCCGAGCGACCGACCCAGCTCAGGCAGCTTGCGGGGACCGAAGATGATCAAGGCGATGAAGAAGATGACGATCAGCTCCGGCATCCCGATCGAACCAAACATCGTAGAAACTCCTCGAGGCCTCGGAATCCCGGAACACCGGCACGTGGCGGCCAGGCGGGCGCCTGACTGGGCACAGCCGAGAGGCGACCACTCCCGGTCTCGGAGGGCGTGGCGCTGAGGCTGCAAATTACTCTCCGCATTATAGAAACGGGCTCTCAACCGGTCAAGGCGCGCCTTCATTTTGATTGCGCCAAGCCGAGGCATTTGGTACGATCTTCGCCATATGTTCAGGTCCCGGACGCTTCCAGCGGCGGTGTTCGCCGTTGTGGTCTCGGCACTGGTGGGCGGATTCTTCGGGCGCAGCGCGCTCGCGACGCAGGACCGCGTGTCGGACCGGTACCGCGTGTTCACCGCGGCGTTGTCGAGCATCGAACGCCAATACGTCGAGCCGGTCGAGACCGAGCGCGTCGTCTACAGCGCCATCAACGGCATGCTGCAGACGCTCGACCCCCACTCGAGCTTTCTCGATCCCCGCACCTACGCGCAGCTGCGCGAGCGCCAGGAAGGCCGCTACTACGGGCTCGGCATCACGATCCAGGTGATCGACGGGGACATCACCGTTGTTGCGCTGTTCGAAGGGTCGCCAGCCTACCGGCGTGGCGTCCGGCGCGGCGACGTCATCGCCCGCATCAAGGGTGCAGACACGAAGGGATGGACGAGCGACCGGGCAGTGCGTGAGCTGCGCGGACCCAGGGGATCCACGGTCGGGATCAGCCTCCGCCGGCAGGGCTACGACCAGCTCATCGACCTCACCGTCGAACGCGACGAGATCAACATCCCGACGATCCAGGGCGCCTTCATGGTCGACGCCCAGACCGGCTACGTCCGGCTCAGGGACTTCTCCGAGACCACGGACCGCGACCTGGGGCGCGCGATTGAAGAGCTCAAGGCCAGCGGGATGCGGCAGCTGATGCTGGACCTGCGCGACAATCCCGGCGGCCCGCTCGACCAGGCGATCAAGGTCTCGAACCGCTTCCTGTCGCGGGGCGACATGATCGTCTACACGCGCGGCCGCGTGCCCAACTCCGACCAGGACTACCGCGCCACCGAGCCGCCGTCGGTGGCAGGTCTTCCAATCGTCGTGCTGGTGAACCGCAACTCGGCCAGCGCGGCCGAGATCGTGGCTGGGGCCCTGCAGGATCACGATCGCGCCTTCGTCGTGGGCGAGACGACCTTCGGCAAGGCGCTCGTGCAGTCGATCTATCGGATCAGCCAGGGGGCCGGCCTGGCGCTGACGACGGCTCGCTACTACACGCCGAGCGGTCGGCTGATCCAGCGACCCTGGGATGGCTCGTTCGACGAGTACCTCTCCTACACGATGCGCGAGCAGCAGGGGCAGCGGGCGCACGAGCCGGATCAACTCAAGTACACCGACAGCGGGCGCAAGGTGTTTGGAGGCGGCGGCGTCGAGCCCGATGTGCACGTGGCGGGACCGGTCGAGGGGTTCAACCCGACCCGTTTTGGCCGCTTGCTCTACGCGCGCCAGTTCTTTGCGAGCTTCGCGGAGCGTTTCTCGGCGGAGGGCGACACCCGCATCAATGTGGCCGGGCACGACCGCCGATACGTCCCCCGCGGATTCGAGGTCTCCGACGCCATCGTCAGCGACTTCCGGGCCTATCTTGAAGGCCGGCGCGTCAGGATTGACGAAGAGGCGTTCGCGAAAGACCGCGAGTTCGTCCGCGCGATGATTCGGTACGAGATCGACCTCGCGCTCTTCAGTGTCGAGGATGCCCGGCGGCACCTCGTCGCGACAGACCCACAGGCACAGTTCGCGCTGGCGCAGTTTCCCGAAGCGATCAAGCTGACGGAGCTTCGTCGGAGTCGGGTGACCGCCAGCCGTGAGCCTCGCTAACGCTGTGTCAGGCGCGCGTGTCGCGTCCGTCGATCCAGCACGATTCACCACATGTCCCGCCGGTCGCGAGTCTGCGACCGTCGGGCGCCCCGCCTCGTATCGAGCAGGTACCAGACGCTGATGCGCCTCGATCGCCTCGAGATTTCAGGATTCAAGAGCTTTCCAGACCGGGCCGACCTCGCCTTCGACCAGGGCGTGACGGCCATCGTTGGGCCCAACGGCTGCGGCAAGAGCAACGTCGTCGACGCGATCACGTGGGTCCTGGGCGAGCAGAGCGCCAGGAGCCTGCGCGGCGAGCGGATGGAGGACGTGATCTTCAACGGCAGCGACGCGCGGCGGCCAACGGCGGCAGCCGAGGTGCGGCTCCGGCTCTCGGGCGTTTCCACCATCGTCGTTCGACGCGCCACCGAGCGCCTGCTCGGCGCGGAACCGCTGGGGCCCACAGCAGCCGAGACCGACGATGAGGTCCCGCAGCAGTTCGAGCTGCCGGAAGCTGAGGCGCGGCAGGTGGAGCTTGGCCGGCGTCTCTATCGGTCCGGCGAGAGCGAGTACCTGATCGATGGGGAGATCTGCCGCCTGCGCGACGTGCAGGACCTGCTGATGGACGCCGGACTGGGCGTGAAGGGCTACGCGGTCATCGAGCAGGGGAAGATCGGCCAGATCCTGACGGCGAAACCGACTGATCGGCGCCAGCTGATCGAAGAGGCCGCCGGGGTCACGAAGTACAAGTCGCGCCGCCGCACCGCGGAACTGAAGCTGGAGGCGGCCCAGCAGAACCTCACGCGCCTCGACGACATCATCTTCGAGGTCGAGAAGCAGCGAATGGCGCTTCGGCGCCAGGCCAGCAAGGCGCGACGCTATCGGCGCTTGCGCGAGGAGCTCCGGCGGTTCGAGAAGGTGCTGTTCGCACGCCGATACCGGGCGCTGGCTGAGGCGATCGACGCGGCCCGCTCGAGCCTCGAGGCCGCGAGGGCAGCCGAGGGCGCGGCCGTCGCGCGGCTGTCTGACCTCGAGCGCGAACTCGAACAGATTCGGGAACGGCTCGCCCAGGCCGACGCCCGCGCGACGGATGCGCGCGAGCAGGCCCACGCGCGTGAGCTCGACCGGAGCCGGCGCGAAGAGCAGCTTCGAGCCGATCGCGAGCAGCTGGCGAGGCTCACCGAGAGCATTGCCGCGCTCGACGACGAGCGGCAGGCGCTCGAGGGGCGCGTCGAGCCGGCGCGGCAGGAGCTGGACGCCCGTCGAGCTGCGGCTCAGCAGGCTGCCGAGGAGCGCGATGCGGCAGCGACGGCCCTGGCCGACGAGGAGTCGGCCCACAGCAACCGTCACCACGGCCTCGAAACGGCGGATGCGGAGCTTGATGCCGCCCGCAGGCGTGTCTTTGGCGTGCAGTCCGCCAGGGCCACCCTCGACACGGTGCTCGAGCGGGCCAGCGAGTCGCGCGAACGCCTGGTCGCGGAGTTGGCGCGCCTCGAGGCCGAGGCGTCGGACCTGGTGCGAGAGCGGGCGCAGCTGGAAGGGGTGCGCCAGGCCGCCAGCATCGCCTTGGAACACCGAGGTCGGGAGATCGCCGAGCTCCGTGCGGCGCACGCGATGAGGGTTGCCGAGGTCGCGGCCGCCCGCGGGGCCCGCGACGCGTACCTGCAGCAGGTGCGCACCCGCGAGCGCGAGCACGACGCGCGCCTGGCCCGCCTGCGTTCGCTCGAGGAGTTCGACGCAGCCCGCGAGGGGTTCGGAGAAGCCGCCCGTGTGATTCTGGCCGACCCGACCACCGGAGTGGCGCATCACGGTTCAGTGGCCGACTATCTCGAGACCGATCGGGTCTACGAGCGCGCCGTGGAGGCGGCCCTCGGCGACCTGCTGCAGGCTGTCCTGGTGCCGAGTCTCGACGTGTCGAGGACAGCCCTCGAGTTCGTCCGCCGGCGCGGTCTCGGCCGGAGCTCGTTCATCGTGGTCGACGGTGGCAGCTCGGCACCGCAGGACGCCGAGCCGTGGCCCGACGGGCTCAGGCCCCTCTCGACCGTCATTCGTGCCACGGGCCCCCATGCGGACGTCGTCCGCGAGCTCACGGCAGGCGCGTGGGTGGCCGAGTCTGGCGAGGTGGCTGCCGCGGCGGCGCGCCACGTGAACGGCTTCGTGGTCACGCTCGGTGGTGACGTGTTTCGCGGCGGACGGATCGTCACGGGTGGGGCACGAGCCGAGGCGAGGGGAATTCTGGCCACGAAGCGCGAGATCAAGGAGCTGCGTGACCAGCTCACGACGGAGCAGGCCGAGCTCGAACGTGTGGTGGCTGAGGCCAGCCTCTACGAGTCGAGAATCTCCGCGGCTGAGGAGGCGGTGTCCGTCGTCGCTGGCGCCCTCCACGAGCAGGAGAAGGGAGCCATTGGCGACGATCTTCAGCAGTCGCGAGCGCTCGACGAACTCGACCGCGTGTCACGCAAGCTGGAGCTCATCGCGAACGAGCGGCGCAAGGCCGAGGAGGAGCGTCAGGCACTCGACGCTCGTGAGCGCGACGCCCGGGCGTCGATCGACACGCTCGAGTCCGAGCGCCAGGCAGTCGATTCGTGGCTGGTCGAGGTGCAGCGTCGAGTGTTGGAAGCCCGCGAGGCCGCGGCCGACCAGGCACGCCGGCTGGCAGAGGCCAAGGCCCGCCACGCTGCGCTCGAGGAGCGGGCAGCCGCGTTGGGAACCGACGTCGGGCGCCTCGAAACGGCGCTGGCCGACCTCGACGAGCGGATCGCTGGCCGTCGGGCCGATCTCGACCGCGCACACCAGCTGCGCGAGCGTCTCGACCATGCCGTCGGGGACGGTGTCCGGTTGCTGGAGGAGGACTCGAAGGGCGTCGAGGCCGCTCGAGAGACCGCACGGCTGGCCGAGGAAGCCGTCCTGCGTCTGCAGACGGACCTGTTCTCGCACGAAGGCGCCGTCCGTGCGGCTCGCGTAGACGTGGAGGGCGCCCGTGCATCCGTGGCCCACCTCGACCTCGCGCGTGTGACGGCCGAGTCCGACCTGGCGCATCTCGAGGCGACGTGCGAGGAGCACCTGCAGGCCACGCTGACCGACGTGGCGGCAGAGGTCGAGGCCCTCGAGCGGGCGGGGGAGATCTCGGCCGAAGGCACGGTTTCGCCGGTGGCCGACGCCGAGCCCGAAC
Source organism: Acidobacteriota bacterium (assembly GCA_017860085.1). Classification (GTDB taxonomy): domain Bacteria; phylum Acidobacteriota; class Vicinamibacteria; order Vicinamibacterales; family JAFNAJ01; genus JAFNAJ01. The sequence continues at coordinate 6,637 of JAFNAJ010000027.1, forward strand.
CAGAAGCCGAGGGGGAGCCGGCGGGCGACGCGGTGGTGGGGGAGGGTGTCCCGGCGGAGGCCGCCGTTGAAGCGCAGGTCGCGCCGGTGTCGGCACCGCTGACCGTCGAAGAGGCAATTGCCCGGCTCAGGGAGAAGATCGATCGGCTCGGCCCGGTCAACATGATGGCGATCGAGCAGTTCGACGAGCTCGAGACACGCCACGGGTTCCTCTCGGCCCAGCGCCAGGACCTCGTTGAGTCGATCACCACAACCGGCGAGGCGATCAAGCGGATCGAGCGCACGACCCGCGAGCGGTTCCGCGAAGCGTTCGTGGCGATCAATCGCTACTTCGAGGAGACGTTCACGACGCTGTTCGGTGGCGGACGTGCCGGGCTCGTCCTGCTCGACGAGGACGACATGCTCGAGAGCGGCATCGACATCATCGCGCAGCCACCCGGCAAGCGACTGCAGAACGTTCAGCTGCTCTCCGGTGGAGAGAAGGCGCTGACCGCGATGGCGCTGATGTTCGCCATCTTCAAGTACCGGCCCAGCCCCTTCTGCCTGCTGGACGAGATCGACGCGCCGCTCGACGACGCCAACATCGGGCGCTTCATCGAGATGCTCCGCGGCATGCAGGAGCAGACGCAGTTCATCCTGGTCACCCACAGTCGCAAGACCATGGAAATCGCTGATCGCTTGTACGGCGTCACCATGGAAGAGCCTGGCGTCTCGAAGCTGATCTCGGTCGAGCTCAACTGAGCGCTGCCTCGCCGGGCATGCCCGTGAACGAAGACAAGGCTTCACGATTCCACCGACGGAAACGATGGGCGCAGGTCGGCGCGGCGGCGGCAGGCGCCTCGCTGCTGGTGGCGTGGATGGCCTCCGGTGCGTCGGCGTTGGTGCGAGACCTGGCGCGTGCGCTCGCCCATGCGTTCGTGACGAGCGAGCCGAACGTGGCCATCGTCGAGGTGGCCGCGTACGTCATCATCCTGAGCCTGAGCCTCAGCCTGGTCGAGTTGCCGTTCGAGTTCTATCGGTCTTTCCTGCTCGAGCGACGGTACGGGCTCACCACCGAGACCCTGCGCACCTGGCTGGCTGATCACGCAAAGGCGTTGCTGATCGGCGCCGTGGTCGGCCTGGTCGCCGCCGAGGTCGCCTACGCAGCCCTTCGGTGGTCGCCGGGATGGTGGTGGCTGGTAACCGGGCTGGCGTTCGCGGCAGGGCTTGCCGCTCTGGCCGTGGTGGCCCCGGTGCTCCTCTTGCCGCTCTTCTACCGGTTCGTTCCGCTCGACCGCCAGGGGCTCGCCGATCGGCTCCTCCGTCTCACGCGACGCACGGGCGTGCCCGTGGTGGGCGTCTACGAGTGGCGCCTCGGTGAGAAGAGCCGGCGCGCCAACGCGGCGCTCGTCGGCATTGGGCCGACGCGACGCATTCTCCTGTCGGACACCCTGCTGTCGGGCTACTCCGAGGACGAGGTCGAGGTGATCCTGGCGCACGAGCTCTCGCACCACGTGCACCACGACCTGCGTCGCATGGTCATGCTCGATGGACTCGTCATGATCGCCGCGCTGGGGGTCGGGCACGTGGCGCTGGTGACGCTCGGCACGCGCGTCGGTCTCGCGGCACCGCATGACGTGGCCGGGCTCCCGTTGCTGGTGTTGGCCGGCGGTCTGGCAGGCCTCGCAGCGACGCCGCTGCTCAACGCCCTGTCGCGGCGGGACGAGCGTCGCGCCGATCGATGTGCCCTCGATCTCACGCGCAACGTCCCCGCGTTCGTGTCAGCCATGCGACGGTTGGGCGCCCAGAACCTGGCGGAGGAGCAGCCGTCGAGGATGGTCGAGTGGTGGTTCTATGGTCATCCGCCGCTGGCCCAGCGCCTCGACGCCGCTCGTGAGTGGGCACAGCGCGACGGTGACGCCAGTTCCCTCTCGCTGGCGGACCCGGGCGCGTCAGGTTCTTCTGGCTAGCGCGGGCGCACCACGAGCGTCGCGCTCATGTCGCGACACTTCTCGTCGATCTGCAGGTTGCAGTAGATCCGGAACGACCCGGGCTGGTCGGCCTGGAACTCGAACACGGCCGGCCGCTCGGGACTCGCGCGCTTCGCGATTCGATACGCATCGATCGTGAAGCTGTGGGGAATGTCTTCGGCAGTGAGGGTGATGCGGACCACGTCGTCCTGGTCCACCTCGATGACCGGCGGGGTGAAGGCGTACTTGCGCGCCGAGACCGACACCTCACGACGCCGCTCCTGCGCCGCGTGCGACCCCAGGGCCAGGAGCCACCCGGCCACGGCGAGGGCGACGAGCACGCCGGCTGCCGCGCGGGACCTACCGTGTCGCGTGTTCATCCAGAGGCTCCCCACCTGCCTCCTTCGATTGTATCCGGTTGTCGGGTGGGGAGCCGACAAGCCTCTCCAGCCGACGGCGGGACTAGCTGCGCCGCGAGTGCTCGCGCCGCGGTCGAGGACCCTGGTCGCCCCCCCCGCCCTCGTCGGGGCTGGGTGCCACGCCCGCCTCCTCTTGCAGCAAGGCCTTGCGGCTGAGCCTGATCTTGCCGGACGGGTCGATGTTGATGACCTTCACCAGCAACTGCTCGCCTTCCTTGAGCTCGTCCCTGACGTCCTTCACACGGTGGAGAGCGATCTCCGAGACATGCAGGAGTCCGTCACAGCCGGGGAGGATCTCGACAAACGCGCCGAAGTCGGTGATGCGGTTCACCTTGCCCAGGTAGGTCTTGTTCAGCTCGGGTGTCGCGGTGAGTTCCTCGATCATCGTGATCGCCTGCTTGGCCGACGTCTCGTCGACCGAGGCCACGTTGACCCGACCGTCGTCCTCCACGTCGATCTTCACGCCGGTCCGTTCGATGATGCTGCGAATCGTCTTCCCGCCAGGCCCGATGACGTCGCGGATGCGATCCACGGGGATGCGGATGGTGACGATGCGCGGTGCGTACGCGGAGATGTTGGGGCGCGGCCCGTCGAGCGCCTCCTGCATCTTGCCCAGGATCTCGAGACGCCCCTTTCGCGCCTGCTCCAGCGCACGGCGCATGATCTCCGGCGTGATCCCGGCCACCTTGATGTCCATCTGGAGGGCCGTGATCCCAGTGGCCGTGCCGGCCACCTTGAAGTCCATGTCGCCGTAGTGATCCTCGGCGCCGGCGATGTCGCTCAGCACCGCGTACTTCCCGGTCTGCTCGTCGAGGATGAGCCCCATGGCCACGCCCGCAACGGCCGCCGAGAGTGGCACCCCCGCGTCCATCATGGCCAACGACCCGCCGCAGACCGTCGCCATCGACGACGAACCGTTCGACTCGAGGATGTCCGACACGACGCGGACCGTGTACGGGAACTTGTCTTCCTCGGGGACGACCGGGGTCAAGGCACGCTCGGCGAGTGCCCCGTGCCCGACCTCGCGGCGGCCGGGACCACGGAGAAACGCGACCTCACCCACCGAGAACGGCGGGAAGTTGTAGTGGAGCATGAACCGCTTCCACGTTTCGCCTTCGACGAGCTCGATCTTCTGCTGGTCCTCGGCCGTGCCGAGCGTGGCGGTGACCAGCGCCTGCGTCTCGCCGCGCGTGAACACGGCAGACCCGTGCGCGCGAGGCAGGACGCTCGATTCAATCCAGATGGGCCGGATCTCGTCGAACGCGCGCCCGTCGAGGCGCTGGCCGTGCGTGAGCACCTCGTCGCGCAGCACCTTCTCCTTGAGTTCCTTGAAGATGGCCTTCGCCTCGAGGCGGCGCTGAATCTCCTGCTCGGGCAGCGACGCGATGAGATCCTCGAGCACTTGGTCGACGCGGTCGTAGTTCTCGAGCTTGCCCTTGATGCGCATCGCCTCGCTGAGGGGCACCAGGATCTTCTCCTCGACCTCGCGATAGAACTCGGCCGAGTACTCCTTGCGCTCCACTTCCAGCTTCGGGCGACCCGCGTCGCGAGCCATCGTGTCAATCACGTCCACGATGTCTCGGATGGCTGCGTGAGCCGTGTCGAGGGCCGTGAGCATGTCGTCCTCGGGGACGACCTTCGCACCGGCCTCGACCATGACGATGGCATCGCGACTGCCGGCGACGATCAGGTCGAGCCGGCTGCGCTTCCGCTCTTCGTAGGTCGGGTTGATGACGAACGCCCCGTCGATCATTCCGACGCGCACCGCCGCGATGGTCTTCTGGAACGGGATCTCCGACAGGGCCAGCGCGGCCGAGGCGCCCGTCACGGCCAGGACGTCCGGGTCGTTGTCGGAATCAGCCGAGAGCACCAGGGCGATGACCTGCGTCTCGTACCGCCAGCCCGCTGGGAACAGCGGCCGGATCGGACGATCGATCAGGCGGCTGGTGAGCACTTCCTTCTCGTGCGGCTTGCCCTCGCGCTTGAAGAAGCCGCCCGGAATGCGTCCGGAGGCGTAGGTGTACTCACGGTAGTCGACCGTGAGCGGGAGGAAGTCGATGCCCTCGCGGGGGTTGGCCGCGTGGCACGCCGTGACCAGGACGATCGTATCGCCATAGCGGACAACAACTGCACCGTCCGCCTGCTTCGCCAGCTTGCCCGTTTCGAAGGACAGCGTGCGGCGACCCAGGGTCAATTCGCGCTTATGCATGGAGTAAGGCCTCGGAAATGGACGGACGACCTTCGTGGACCTCCGCCAGGCGGTGACGACGGACACCCGCCGTGGCCGCCTACTTGCGGATGCCCAGACGGCGGATGAGCTCGGAGTAGCGTGCCGGGTCCTTGCTCTTGAGGTAGTCCAGCAGCCGACGGCGCTGGCCCACGAGCTTGAGGAGGCCCCGACGCGAGTGGTGGTCCTTCACGTGGGTCTTGAAGTGATCCGTCAGGTACGTGATCCGGTCGCTCAAGATTGCGACCTGGACTTCGGGCGACCCCGTGTCCTGATGATGAAGCCGGTAGGAGTCGATGATGTTGGTCTTGCGTTCCTTGGTCAGCGCCACGTTCCGTACCCTCCGCGCACGGCCCAGACCTGGGAGCCAGAGTCCCCACCGGACCGCCGACAGTGCCGAACAACCGCCAAAAGATAACTCTCTATGCTAGTCCAGAACGACGTCAGGATGCAAAGGCCACGCGATCCGGCCACCCGTGGCGAGCCCCACCAACCGACCTTCGGGGTCGAGCAGCCGAACCGGCCCACCGCGTGCGCCCGGCATGGCCTCGACGCACTCGGCCTCGGTGACGAGATTGCCGTGCCTCGCGCGCGACGCACCGAGTGGGGTCAGCCGGACGACGTCGGTTCCCGGCAGCAGCTCGCTCAACGGAACGAGGTGCCGGGGTACGAGTGCCGGCGTGTCGACCAGTGCGGCCAAGGGGAGTGCATGCTCGAGGTCGAAGTCGCCGGTTCGAGTTCGCCGCAGCGCCGCGACGTGGGCGCCGCACCCGAGCGCCGCACCGAGGTCGTGGGCCAGCGAGCGCACGTAGAAACCGGCCGACGCGGTCAGCTGCACCCGCGCCACCGGGGGATCGTAACGCACCAGCTCGACTTCCCTGAGCACGACGCGGACCGGGGCGAGCGCGGGCGGCTCGTTCCGGCGGGCCAGGCGATACGCCCGCGTGCCGGCGACCTTCTTGGCCGAGAACGGTGGGGGGACCTGGAACTCCTGGTCGCGCAGCCGCTCGACGGCGGCTTCGACCTCGGCTGCCGAGGGGAGGGGACCATCGTGTCGCGCCACCTCGGTGCCGTCGGCATCGTAGCTGTCCGTCTCGCGACCCAGGGTGATGTCCGTCTCGTACTGCTTGTCCTGCCCGGCCAGGAACCTGGCGAGCCGCGTTGCCCGACCGAGCACGAGCGCGAGCACGCCCGTGGCCAGCGGATCCAGCGTGCCCGTGTGCCCGACACGCCGGCAGCCCGTCGCCCGACGCACGCGTGCCACGACGTCGTGCGACGTCAGCCCTTCCGGTTTGTCGATGACGAGGACGCCATCGAGCGGCGCCCGGACGTCAGGCGTCGCCACGACCGTCGAGCGCGGCAGTGAGCTGCGCGACGAGCACGTCGTGCGCCTGCGACAGATCGGTCTCGAGGGTGAAGCCGGCCGCGTTGCGGTGGCCGCCGCCTCCATGTCGCTCGGCGACGGTCCGCACGTCCACCGAGCCCTTCGACCGCAGGCTGACCCTCAACTCTCCGGGTTGCTCGGTCTTGAACATGGCCACGGCCTGGACCTGCTTGGCGCTCAGCGGCAGGTTGATGAGGCCATCGGTGTCGTCGTAGGTGGCGCCCGCCTGTCGCAGCAGCTCTGCGTCGAGGTACAGCAG
>JAFNAJ010000028.1 GCA_017860085.1 Acidobacteriota bacterium
CTGTTTCCCCGGCGGGAACACTTCGAACGAGAGCAGCGACCAGCGCCCCTCGAGGAACTTCCTGGCCTCCTGAAGGGTGCCAGGCCCCTGGGCGACAGGTGTGGTTCTGATGGGCCGTTCACGGGGGGCCGAGGCGCACCCGGCGGCTCCGACCAGGGTGACGGCACCTGCAACAACACACACGGAACGCAGAGTGGTCATGCACGAGAGTCTACCGCAGAAGATTCCGGGTCGACTCCCGAAGCCAGCGCGTGTGCCGCCGGTCGGTCGGATGGCCACTCCTTGCGGCTCAGCCGCCTGGTCCGTCGCGACGCATGTATACCGAGATCGTCGTGCCAGGCCTGATGACGGCCGCGAGGTTTCGCAGCGGACCGGCCCGGGTCGCCGCGAAAACCTTGATGAGCCGGTAGCGCTCGCGTGCCAGCCGCTGGATGGATGGCGGGACCCGCGTGTACTCGATCACCGGCGATTCGTGCAGCACGAGCCACTGCGGCAGCATGTCCCGGGTGGAGCCCCGGAAGTGTTCCGTCGCGGGGTCGTAGTGCCAGACGTGGAGCCCCGGGGAGCTGACCTCGACTTCGACGTACTCTCGCCCCGTCTGGTGGAGTGTCGCCTCCGGTGGCAACCGAGCGGTGAGCCACCGCGCCGCGAGGACTCGCGTGTCGGTGCGAGAGAGCAGCCAGTCCATGTGCGCGCTCGTGACCAGGGACGGCGCGCCGACCATGGTGGTGAGGCATGCCATCACGAGGCCAGGCCGCCATCGGAGGCGCGCAGCGATCTGGCGTGCCGCAAGGTCGATCAGCACCGCTGCGGAGAAGCACCACAGGGGAACGAGCGGCATGATGTAACGCGCGAACACGGTGAGCCCGCTGCCAACCGACCAGTAGAACGACGCCGCGAAACCGCTCAGGACCAGGGCGGTTCCAGGATGCCGCCAGAACAGGGTGATCATGCCCGCCAAGCCCGTCACGAACAGCGGGACGCCAAGGCCGTAGGGCAGCGAGAACCGCAGGTGGTGGATCCAGCCCCGGCCGAGTGCCGGCCCGTGTCCTAGTGACAAGTGCGTGAAGTTGAATGCCACGTCGGTCCTGAAACGCTCGAAGTCGAGCACCGAGAAGGGGGTCGCGGCGACAAACCCGACGAGACAGCAGAGACAGAAGACGACCGACGGCACCCACAGCAGTGGACGCCAGCGGCCGGTCGCGCGCCAGACGAGCCATGCCTGAGCGATGGCTGCCGCCACGAGGATTGCGGCGGCGTTGTACTTGGTGGACGCGGCGAGACCGCCGACCAGCCCGGCGAGTGCCATGGTCCGGATACCGTGTCGAATTCCTGCCGGATCCTGCAGGCGCCAGGCCAGATCGAACCGGGTGACACTCACGAGCATGAGGTGCAGCGACACGGTGACCAGGAGCGTCATGGTCACGTCGGTCATCGCGAAGTGTGAGTCCCTGACGTGGAGCGGCGCGACAGCCAGAAGGGTCGCCGCGATGGATGCCGCCGCCGGCCCGGCCACCTTGTGGGCGAGCCGGTAAAGGACCGGGATCGTCAGGACGCCCGCGAGGGCCACGTATCCACGACCGAGCAGGGCGTAGTGTGAGAACTCGAAGACGTCGGGGCTCGAGCCAGCGAGTCGCAGCGCGAGCCGGGCTACCCCGTAGATCCCAGCAAGCACATAGAGATGCAGCGATGGCCAGTGGAAGAAGTGCGGATTGGGGTCGCCTTGCAGGATGAGAAGGGCCTTGGCGACGGCGACCGACTCGTCGGGTCGCGCCTGATCATGCGGCAGGCCAAACCACAGGCCCCACGCGCGCAACAGCGCACCGAGGACCAGAGCCCCCGTCAGCACCCTGCGCGCGTCACGGTCGGTCATCCGCGTCCTTCCTGGGCATTCTGGAACCGCCTCCCGGGTTGCCGCGATGCGGCATTCTCGCGATAGAATGCTCTGAGCCGACGCGGCTCACCCCCAGGAACCGCCCAGATCTTACGCCCCCGCCTGCCCCCTGGCACGAAAGGAGTTCCATGCACGACGTGCCGCGCTACCCTGGCATTCGTCTCACGACCAACGGCAATCAGCTCGTCTCCTACCACACCGAAGCCCGCGTGACCGACGGCGGGATCTTCTATCCGATCACGCCTTCGACCGAGATGGGCGAGAACTACCAGCTGGCCTACGCCGAGGGTCGGCTGAACGTCTTCGGCGGCCCGAAGCTGGCCGTCGAGACCGAGGGAGAGCACTCCGCGCAGGGCGGCGCCATTGCGTTCTCGGTATGCGGGAAGCGCGCCGTGAACTTCACGTCGGGACAAGGCGTGGTGTATGGCGCCGAGCAGTACTACCACGCGCCCGGCAAGCTTTCGACGATGGTGCTCGAGGTGTCGGCGCGGGCGCTCACCAAGCACGCGTTGAACGTGCACTGTGGCCACGACGACATCTACGCCGTGCTCGACACCGGCTGGATCATGCTGTTCGCCAAAGACGCCCAGCAGGCCGCCGACCAGGCCTTGATCATCCGGCGCGTCACCGAGTTGTCGCTCACGCCGGGCATCAACATCCAGGACGGTTTCCTCACGTCGCACCTCGAGCGCACGTTCTTCAGGCACGAGGCCGATCTCATCCGCGAGTACCTCGGAGCGCCAGACGACATCATCGAGTGCCCAACGGAGGCCCAGCGCCTCCTGTTCGGGCCGACACGTCGGCGCGTGCCCCGGCTCATCGACCTCGCCAGCCCCGTGCTGCTCGGTCCGGTGCAGAACCAGGAGCACTACATGAACGGGGTGGTGGCGCATCGGACCGCGTTCTCCGAGCCCATCCTGGGTTTCCTGGTGGACGCGTACGACGAGTTCGCCCGACTGACGGGGCGGACCTACGGCCTGGTGTCGCCCTACCGGGCCGATGATGCCGAGACCGTGTTCCTCTCACTTGGCTCGGCGGCCGAGAACGTCGAGGCGGCCGTCGACTACCTGCGAGCTCGCGGTGAGAAGGTCGGCTCGATTCACGTGAACGTCCTCCGACCGTTCCCGGAAGCGGCCATCGTGCGGGCGATTGCGGGGAAGGCGCGCGCCATCATCCTCGAACGCACCGACCAGCCACTGGCTGGCGACAACCCGCTGGCCCGCGACATCCGGACGGCCCTGACGAAGGCGCTTGGATCCGGAGCGCCACCCCAGGCCGGGCTTCCCGTGCTGACGCTCGATGAGGTGCCGCGCCTGTTCAGCGGCGTGTACGGCCTGGGCTCGCGCGACTTCCGCCCTGAAGGCATCCTCGGCGCGTACGGGTTTGCCACTGGAACGCTGGCGCGGAAGGACGGCCGACGCGCCCACGACGGGACGAGCTTCTTCGTCGTCGGTGTCGATCACCCCTACGAGGTGAGGTCGGCCGAGCGGCCCTCGCTGCTGCCCGAGGGAGCCATCGCCGTGCGACTGCACTCGATCGGCGGCTGGGGCATGATCACCACGGGCAAGAACCTAGGTGAGATCATCGGGGCGCTCGGCGAGCACGTGTCCGAGCGCGACAACGCGCGCGACCAGTACGGACGACTGCAGGAGACCGTGCACGTGAGCGCGAACCCGAAGTACGGCTCCGAGAAGAAGGGCGCGCCGACCGAGTACTTCCTGGTGGTGGCCCCCGAGCGCATCCGGGTGAACTGGCACACGAACCCGCTCGACGGGATGGCCGACGGCGGCGCGTTCGTCTGGGAGTCGGACGAGACGCCCGAGGCCGCGTGGACGCGGATTCCCAGGAAACACCGCCAGCAGATCCTCGACAGGAAGATCCGGATGTTCATCCTGCCGGGGTTCGAGATTGCGCGTAACGCGACGGACCGGCCAGACCTGCAGCTGCGCATGCAGGGCAACGCATTCCTCGGCGCGTTCTTCCGCGTGTCCGACTTCCTGCACGAGTTCCGGATCGGCCGCGACCACTTCCGCGAGCAGGTGGAACACCAGTATCGGAAGAAGTTCGGGCGATTCGGCGACGCGGTCGTCGCCTCGAACATGCAGGTGATGCTGCAGGGATTCGAACGTGTGCAGGAGATCGTGTACGGCGACGTGGCAGCGCCCGACCGTTCGAGCATGCGCGGCGAAGCGCTGCGACCGCTGGGCGAGTGCCAGGCCGTCTGCACGGCGGTGCCGCCGCCTGGGCTGCAGGCGGCCCGGGCACCGGTGTTCCGACGCGACAGCTTCGACCAGGAGTTCCGGGCGGGCCTCGGCTATCACCAGCCCGCGTCCGTGTACGCGGCGGCCGGCGTCATGGCCTCCGGCACCGGCGACACGGCCTCGAAGTACGTCGCGAGGCGACAGGTGCCCGTCTTCATAGCCGAGAACTGCACGCAGTGCATGGACTGCATCGCGTCGTGTCCCGACACGGCGCTGCCGAACACGGCACAGGACCTCGCCACCGTGATCGAGACGGCGGTGAAGGGCTATGTGACCGATCCGCGCGAACGAGCGACGCTGCTCGCCCTCGTGCCGCAGCTCGAATCGCGGGTGCGAGCCGCCATGACCGAGGAGGTCAAGGCGAAGCGAGCGACCCCCTTCCGTGACCTCCTTGCGCGCGAGATCGAGCCGCTCGACGCGGTCACGGCCCGGGCCAAGCAGGAGGTGCTCGACATCGTGGCGACCCTGCCGATCGCCTACGCGAAGACCAACGCCATCTTCGCCAACCTGGAGCGGAAGAATCCGGGTTCGGGCGGGCTCTTTGGCATCTTCGTCTCCGACCTGTGCAAGGGCTGCGGCGAGTGCGTCACCGAGTGTGGCGACCACCAGGCGCTCAAGATGGTCGACGAGACCGAGGCGCTCAACGCGAGGCATGCCACGGCGGTAGGCTTCCTGAACCTCTTGCACGACACGTCGCAGAAGTACCTGGGCCTGTACGACGGCCAGCGGCCGCAGGACTCGAAAGACGCCACGCTGCGCAACCACCTGATGGTGCGCTCGAACTACGACGCGCTCGTGTCAGGCGATGCGGCGTGCGCGGGTTGCGGCGAGAAGAGCGTACTGAGGGCCGTGGCCACGCTCACCGAAGCCTACATGCGACCCATCTTCCACGCGAAGGCCACTCGGCTCGCTGCCAAGGCCGCCCGTCTCGAGATGGAGGGCGTGGCGCGGCTGGCCACGCTGTCGGCCGCGCAGCCGGAGGTCGGGGGCCGCGTCCGCAGGGCGGTCGCGCACCTGCTGTTGGGACTCGGGGGCGAGGATGAAGGTGACACCGACGCGCGGCTCGCCGCTCACGGGCCCATCACCGACGAGGAGATCGTGGGCGCGGTGGCCGCGGTGATGCGGCAGGAGGCCTTCAATCACCGCGAGCTGCAGGCGGTGGACGGGCGGCTGGCCAATGGCATGTCGGTGATGGCCATGGCTGCGCACACCGGATGCAACACGGTCTACGGAAGCACGCCTCCCAACAACCCGCACCCGTACCCGTGGATGAACTCGCTGTTCCAGGATGGCGCGACGGTCGCGTGGCTGTTCGGCGAGAGTTTCATCATGGATCACGCACGGCGGTCCGTGATTCCTGAGCGTCTGGCCGATGTGCTGCTCGGAGCGGAAGGCGCCGCGCTCGGCGAGCGCGAGTACTTCGACCTCACGCACTTCAGCGACGCGAACATGACGCCGCAGGAGATCGCCGAACTGCCCAAGGCGTGGGCCATCGGCGGCGACGGCGGCATGGGGGACATCGGGTTCCAGAACGTGTCGAAGGTCGTGCTGCAGAACCGGCCCAACGTCAAGCTGCTGATGCTCGACACGCAGGTCTACTCGAACACCGGAGGCCAGAACTCCGACAGCTCGCTCATGACCGGCGGCTTCGACATGAACCAGATCGGCGCGGCGACCCAGGGGAAGCTGATCGAGAAGAAGGGGCTTGCCGAGATCTTCCTCTCGGGTCACGGCTCGCCGTTCGTGGCGCAGGTGTCGATGGCCAACGTGCCGAAGTTCTTCAAGGCAATCCTCGACGCGCTCGAGTACCGCGGCACGGCGTTCCTCCAGTCGTTCACCACGTGCCAGCCCGAGCACGGCGTCGGCGATGACGTGAGCACGATCCAGGCGCAGCGGGTTCGCGACTCGCGCCTGATGCCGGAGCTGTCCTTCAACCCTGGCCGCGGTGAGACCTATCGAGAGGCGCTCGAGATCAAGGGCAACCCCGCGCACGACCGCGACTGGTGGGAGAAGACGGTGAAGGCCACCGGCGAGAAGATCAAGTACACCGTGGCGCACTACGCCGCCAGCGAGGCACGGTTCCGGCAGCACATGCGCCGGGTGAAGGAGGAGCAGGCGGCGGCCATGACGCCGCTCGACAACGTGCTCGCCCTCGTGACGCAGGACGATGTGGTGAACCGCCGCGTGTTCGACCCAGCCGACCGGGCGTTCGTGCCCGACTTCGGGGTCACGATCCGGGCCGAAGACGACGAGGGGGTGGTGCGGACCTTCGCGCTGTCGCGGCAGCTCGTACTGCTGTGCGTCGAGCGTCGGAAGGCCTGGCGCCTGCTGCAGAGCAAGGCCGGCGTAGAGAACCTGGAGTACAAGGCGCAACGTGCGTTGAGGGCGAAGCTCGACAAGGGGGAGCTGACGCGGGACGACCTGCTGGTGCGGGGGGCCGCGTTGCTCAGGGAAGAGGTGACGCGGTTGCAGCCTCGGCCGGTGGCCGCGGCCTGAGGCCCGACTGGCAGGGTCAAAGGAGGTTTCATGGAACGCACGGGAGTGATCACGTTCAAGGGCAACGGGTTGACGCTTCTTGGCAACCCGGTGAAGGTGGGAGACAAGGCGCCGGAGTTCGCGGCGCTCGACAAGGGGCTCGGCCTCGTGAAGCTGAGCGACTTCGCGGGCAAGACGACGGTGATCAGCGTCACCCCGTCGCTCGACACGCCGGTGTGCGATACCCAGCTCCGCAGGTTCAACGCGGCAGCGGCTGCGCTCGGCGACCAGGTGGCCATGGTCAACGTGAGCATGGACCTGCCGTTCGCGATCGGCCGCTTCTGCACGACCGCCGGCATCGACAGGGCGGTGACGCTGTCCGATCACCGCGACGCTTCGTTCGGCCAGGCCTACGGCGTCCTGATCAAGGAACTGCGGTTGCTCGCGCGCGCGGTGTTTGTCGTCGACAAGCACGGCGTGGTGCGCCACGCCGAGATCGTGCCGGAGGTGACGAGCGAGCCTGACTACGACAAGGCGCTCGCCGCCGCCAAGTAGGAAATGGGGACACTCATCTTTTTCATGCGTCCAGTTTTTGACACAGGCGAAGCCCGGAGATGGCGCTAGAATCTGGCCCTGCGCCGGGCAGGGCTCGTGCGGGCCAGGCCCCGGGCCGCGCCTTCGGTACGGGCTGACGGGAATCCGACGCATGAAAAAGATGAGTGTCCCCATTTTCACGTTCATGCTCCTGGCCGCGTCCGGCCTGGTGGCTGCTCAGGAGATCCCGAGAGCCGAGTTCCCGCAGCCGCAGTTCGCCCGCGCCGAGTGGCTCTCGTTGAACGGCACGTGGGAGTTCGAGTTCGACGATGGCAACGCGGGCCTCGACCGGGACTGGGGCGCGGGCACGCGCGTCTTCTCGCGGCGCATCCTCGTGCCGTATGCGCCCGAGACCGATCGGAGCGGCATCCGGGAGACGGGCTTTCACCCGTGGGTCTGGTATCGACGCACGGTGGCGCTGCCCCCCACGTGGACCGGGCGGCGGGTGCTGCTGAAGTTCGGCGCGGTGGACTACCGCGCGATGGTCTGGGTGAACGGGCAGCTCGCCGGACAACACGAGGGTGGGCACACGCCGTTCGCGTTCGACATCACGAGGCACCTGGCAGCCGGGTCCGTCACGATTGTGGTGCGTGTCGAGGACCCGCCGGCGGACCGGGGCATTCCCCGCGGGAAGCAGTTCTGGGAAGAGCAGTCGCGCGGGATCTTCTACACGCGCACGACGGGGATCTGGCAGCCGGTGTGGCTCGAGGCGGTGGGCGACAGCTACCTCCGCAGCGTGCGCATTCGTCCAGCCAACGACGGCCGCGTGGAGTTCGACGCCCGGATCGAGCGGCCCGTAGGAGGCTGCGCCCTGCGCGCCCGCATCCGCTTCCAGGATCGCGAGGTCGGGTCCGGAGAAGTGAACGCGGCTGGTGACCACGTGCGTCTCGTCCTGCACGTGCCCTCGCCAAGGGTGTGGGACATCGGCCGGCCGAACCTCTACGACGTCACCTTCGAGCTGAGGCGCGAGAACGAGGTGCTCGACCGTGTCGAGTCCTACTACGGGTATCGCACGATCGCAGTAGAACAAGGACGTGTGTTGCTCAACGGGCATCCGATTTACTTGAAAATGGTGCTCGACCAGGGCTACTGGCCCGATGCAGGCCTGACGCCGCCGACCGACCAGGCCATCCAGGACGACATCCGCCTGGCCCGCGAGATGGGCTTCAACGGCGCGCGCAAGCACCAGAAGGTCGAGGACCCCCGCTACCTCTACTGGGCCGACAAGGCCGGGTTTCTCGTGTCGGGCGAGATGGCAAACGCCTACGTGTTCGACGAGGAGTACGTGGCTCGCTTCACGCGCGAGTGGATGGACGTGCTCGAGCGCGACGTCAACCATCCGTCGGTAGTGATGTGGGTGCCCATCAACGAGAGCTGGGGCACCCCCAACCTGCATGATCCACGACAGCGAGCGCACCTTGGCGCGATCTACGCGCTCACCAAGTCGCTCGACCCCGACCGTCTCGTGATCGGCAACGACGGCTGGGAGCAGGTGAACACGACCGACCTCTTCACGCTGCACGATTACGCGAAGACCGGAGCGGATCTCTACGAGAAGTACAGGGAACTTGGCCGGCCCGGCACGACCATTCCCCCGAACGGCCGTGCTGCGCTCGCGCCAGGGGCCACGTACAACGGGGCGCCGTTCGCCCTCACGGAATTCGGCGGCATCGCCTACATTGCGCCCGGCTCGCGTGTGCCGACAGATGCGTGGGGATACGCGGGGGTGGAACCAGACGCCAGCGCGGCCCTGGCGCGGCTTCGCGGGCTCTACGAGGCCCTGGCCAAGCTGCCGGCCTTCGTTGGCATCTGCTACACGCAGCTCACCGACGTCGAGCAGGAGATCAACGGGCTGCTCACGTTCGACCGCAAACCCAAGTTCGATCCGGCCGAGGTCCGCGCGCTGAACGACCTGCTGCGCAACTGAATGGGGACCCTCATCCTCTTTCGTGTGTCCACAGATTGAGACACACGAAAAAGATGAGTGTCCCCATTTACGGCGTGATGCCCATTTCCTGCAGGACGCGCGTCGCGCCGCCGAACGTGCCGGTCACCCACAGCACGTAGCGCACGTCGACGCCAATCGATCGGCTGTACGACTCGCTCCACGCATAGTCGTTGATCGTCGCGTCGAAGGTTCGATCGAAGTTCACGCCGATGAGCTCGCCCCGCGCGTTCATCACGGGGCTACCCGAGTTGCCACCCGTCGTGTCGAGGTCGTAGAGCATGGCCACCGGCACGTCGCCCAGGGCAGGATGCGCAAACCGTCCGTACGCGCCCTCGCGGGCGAGCTCGACGAGACGCGCTGGGCTCGTGAACGGCTCGGTGCCCGTGGTCTTGTCAACGACGCCGTGCAGCGTGGTGAACGGCAGGTGAACGACCGCGTCGGCGGGCGAGTAGCCGCGCACCCGGCCCAGTGTCAGGCGGAGCGTCCCGTTAGCGTCGGGCAGGAACGCCGCAGACTGGCGGCGCTGCTTCGCGTCGACGTACAGCGCCTGCAGACGCGAGAGCGTACCCTCTCGGCGCTGCTGCGTTTCGCGCAGTGCACGAAACGTCGGGTACAAGGCCCTCGCGAAGCCGATCCACGGATCGCCGAGCTGCTCGAGCGCCTCGGGGCTCTTCGACAAGGCCGCCTGGAGCGAGGCCTCGTCAGTCACCTTCGCGTTGGCGAGCGCCTGATCGAGGAAGCGGTCGATGGCGGGGCCCGCATCGCCGCCCTTGACGATGGCGTCCACCGCCGGGATGCGCTGATCCTGGGGCAGGGCAGCGGCCCGCCTCAGTAACTCGCCGAGCAGCGCCCGGTCGGTGGGCGCATGGAAATCGCGGAGCGCCTGCCTCATGCTCTCGAGCAACTGCGCGCTGTTGCGATCCATGTACGCCGCTTCGCGCTGGAGATCGGGCTTCTGCCGCTCGATCGCGCCCTCGTAGAGGCGGTAGGCGTTAGTCAGCCGCAGGGAGGAGGCACGCAGGGCGCCGAGCACGAGCTCCGACGGCGCCTGCCGGACCGTTTCCTGGTAGACCCGCCCGATGCCGGGCAGGACCTCGCCGTAGCGCGCCTTCAACTCGGGGTCCGCATCGACGAACGCTTGGAGCGCGGCCTCGTCCTGCTGCCAGCGCTTCACGAGATCGAGCCGATCAATCCCGCGGAGCTTCCCCCGGTAGTTCTTCATGACATTGGCGAGCCCCTTGATGCGGGCGTCGTGCTTGAGCGCGATTTCACGGCTGCTCGCGCCGAGTGTCTCCATGGTTTCGATCTGCGACGCGTTGAGATCGGCCACGAACGGCATGCGCACGAGGCGCTCGTAGGCGAGGTAGTGTGAAGTCCGATGCCGGTAGGTTCGGCCCGGGTAGCCGAGGACGAACACGGCGTCGCCTTCCTTCACGCCGTCGGGGTTCACCTTGAGGAACCGCCGGGGCGTGTACGGCACGTTGGCAGGCGCGTGCGGCGCCGGTTTGCCATCCGACCCGACATACGCGCGCATGAACGAGAAGTCGCCCGTGTGACGGGGCCACATCCAGTTGTCGTTCTCGCCCCCGAACTCTCCGATCGCCCGCGGCGGCACGTAGACGAGCCGGATGTCGCGCAGGTAGGTGTACACGAACAAGACGTACGTCTTGCCGGCGAACATCTCGGCGACCTCGGCGCGCTTGCCTGGCTGGGCCGCCTCGGTCTCGGCCACGATCGCCTTCGTGCGCTGCTCGATGGCACGGGCCCGCTCGGTCGGGTCCATTTCGTCCGCGAGGCCGTCGAGCACCGTCGACGACACGTCCCGATACGACTCGGTGATCCGCACCGTGTAGCCGCGCGCCGGCAGCTCGCCCTCACGCGTGGCGGCGAAGAAACCGTCGGTCAGGTAGTCGTGCTGGGCCGTGCTGGCCGCCTGCACGGCGCCGAACGCGCAGTGGTGGTTGGTGAGGATGAGCCCGTCCGGCGACACGAACGCACCTGTGCAGCCGCCAACCTGTACGATGGCATCGACCAGGCTCACGCCGTTCGGGTTGTACAGATCCGACGCCGAGACCTGCAGGCCCTTCGCCCGCAGGTCGAGGCGGCCGAGCTCGCTGATCGGGTACATCCCTTCGTCGGCGGTGAGCGACGCCCCGAGGAGGAGCGCGGCGAAGGGAACGGCAGCGATGAGGAGGTTTCGGACACGGATCAACATGGCAGGCCCTCTCGCACAAGGAAAAGGGGATGGGTCTCGGCGAGACCCATCCCCTCGAATCCATGAATCCACGTCGTTCTCAGCAGCGGCTGATGAGGTTCTCGCGCTCGAAGATCAGCTCCTTCGGCATGTGCTCCCCAAGCTGCAGGAACAGCTCCTGGTGCTGCAGGGTCTGCGCCTTCCAGGCTTCGCGGTCGATGGCCATCACCTCGTCCCAGCGCTCGCGCGAGAAGTCGATCCCCTCCCAGAAGATGTCCTCGTAGCGGGGCACCCAGCCGATCGGCGTTTCCTTGGCGGGCGCGCCCGAGGCCACGCGATCGACGATCCACTTCAGGATGCGCATGTTCTCGCCGTAGCCCGGCCAGATGAACTGTCCCTCGGCGTTCTTGCGGAACCAGTTCACGTGGAAGATGCGCGGCACCTCCTTGAGGCGCTTGCCCATCTTGAGCCAGTGGCGGAAGTAGTCGCCCATGTTGTAGCCGCAGAAGGGCAGCATCGCCATCGGATCGCGACGCACCTGGCCCACCGCCCCGGCGGCGGCCGCCGTCGTCTCGGAACCGACCGTGGCCGCCACGTAGACGCCGTGGTTCCAGTTGAACGCCTGGTAGACGAGCGGGATGGTCTTCTCTCGCCGTCCGCCGAAGACGAACGCGCTGACCGGCACACCCGCTGGATCCTCCCAGGCGGGATCGATCGTGGGGTTCTGCGACGCGGGCGCGGTGAACCGTGCGTTCGGGTGTGCAGCCTTCCGTCCGCAGCCGGGCGTCCAGTCCTGCCCCAACCAGTCAACGAGGTGCTTGGGCTCTTTGTCGGTCATCCCCTCCCACCAGATGTCGCCGTCGTCCGTCAGCGCGACGTTGGTGAAGATGGTGTTGGCGCGGATCGACTCCATGGCGTTGGGGTTGGTCGCAAACGACGTGCCGGGGGCCACGCCGAAGTAGCCCGACTCCGGGTTGATCGCGCGGAGCACGCCGTCCACCGGCTTCAGCCAGGCGATGTCATCCCCGACGGTCCACACCTTCCAGCCGTTGAAGGCGGCCGGCGGGATCAGCATCGCGAAATTCGTCTTCCCGCAGGCGCTCGGGAACGCCGCCGTGACGTAGGTCTTCTGCCCGGAAGGCGACTCGACGCCCATGATCAGCATGTGCTCGGCCATCCAGTTCTCGTCGCGCGCCATGGTGGAGGCGATGCGAAGCGCAAAGCACTTCTTGCCGAGCAGGGCGTTGCCGCCGTAGCCGCTCCCGAACGACCAGATCTCGCGGGTCTCGGGGAAGTGGGTGATGTACTTGTGCTCCTTGTTGCACGGCCACGACACATCCTTCTGGCCCGGGGCCAGCGGCGCACCCACCGAGTGCATGCACGGGACGAACTCGTCGTTGCCGAGCACGTCGAGCACCCTGCTGCCCATACGAGTCATGATGCGCATGTTCACGACGACGTAGGGCGAGTCGGTGAGCTGGACGCCGATGTGGGCGATGGGCGACCCGAGCGGGCCCATGCTGAAGGGGATCACGTACATCGTGCGGCCCTTCATGCAGCCGTCGAAGAGCTTGTGCAGGATCCGCTTCATCTCGACCGGGTCCATCCAGTTGTTCGTGGGCCCCGCATCGTCGCGGTTGCGCGAGCAGATGAAGGTGCGATCCTCGACCCGCGCCACGTCGGACGGGTCGGATCGGCACAGGAAACTGTTGGGGCGGAGCGTGTCGTTGAGCTTGATGAAAGTGCCCGCCGCGACCATCTCGGCGCACAGGCGGTCGTACTCCTCCTGCGAGCCGTCGCACCAGTGCACGTGGTCGGGACGGCAGAGCGTTGCCATCTCATCGACCCAGTTCGTGAGCTTCGCGTTCGTCGTCTTGCGTTCGATGGTGGTAGGCATAAGGGCTTCTCCAGATACGGAGGGGACGCGTGGGGGCACGTCAATGCTGGATTGTTCCGCAAAACGGCTCTGGACTCAACCGGGCTCGATCCCGGGCCGTCTGGTCGCGGCTATAATCGTCAGGCTCGTCACATGACCGCCGCTTCGAAGGCCCGTATCCTTTTCCTGGTCACCGAAGCCGCCGCGCTCGTCAGCCTGGCCACGACGCGGAGTCCGGGTCCATCTTGCGGAGGGCAACGCTCATGCGCGTAGACCGTCGACACTTCCTCGCAGCGTCCTCGCTGGCCATCGCCGGGTCGGCGCTGGACCTCCGATCACTGCTGGCGCAGCCGGCGTCGCAGGCACCGCCGGAGACGGCGTTCGCCCCCGTCCGGCGCTCGGTTGGTCTGTTCACCGGCCAGGGCGGCACCATTGGCTGGCACGTCGACAAGGGCGGTGTGGCGGTCGTCGACACCCAGATGCCGGCCACCGCCACGATCTGTCTCGAGGGGGTCACGTCGCGCGCGCAGGGGCGGAAGATTGACCGTCTGATCAACACACACCACCACTGGGACCACACCGCCGGGAACGGGGTGTTTCGGCCGAGCACGCTGAAGATCGTGGCGCACGAGAACGTTCCGGGGTTGCAGAAGGCGGCCGCGGCCAACCAGCCGCCCAGGCCTGGGCTGCCCGGGCCGAACGAGCAGGTGGTGGCTGATGCGACCTACACCAATACCTGGCGCGAAGAGGTCGGAGACGAGGTGATGGCGCTGAAGTACTACGGCCCGGCGCACACCGGCGGCGACAGTGTCGTCACGTTCGAGAAGGCAAACGTGGTGCACATGGGCGACCTCGTGTTCAATCGTCGCCACCCCTTCATCGACCGGCCCGGTGGGGCCTCGAGCGCCGGATGGATCACCGTGCTCGAGAAGACGGTGGCCGACCATGGCAACGACACGATCTACATCTTCGGCCATACCGGACCCAACTGGCCGGTGACCGGGAAGAAGGCCGACCTCCTGTACATGCGCGACTACCTGTCGGCGCTGCTCGCCCACGTCGGCGCCGAGATCAAGGCCGGCAAGCCGCGCGAGGAGATCATCAAGTCGACCGCCGTGCTGGAGGGATTCGCCGATCATGGCCCCCTCATCGAGCGGGTGCTGACGGCGGCTTACGACGAGTTGGCCGCCCGGTAGCGCTGCGACCGTGTGACCATTCTTCGCACGAGGTACATCCTCGCATTCTGGGCGCCGCTGGCCGCGACCTGGCTGATGATGGGCCTCGAAGGCCCGTACATCACCGCCATCGTCGCCCGCCTGCCCGATGCCGCGTTCAACCTGGCGGCTTACGGCATCGCGTTCTCCATCGCGTTGATCGTCGAGGCCCCCATCATGATGATGCTGACGGCCTCGAATGCGCTGGTGCGCAGCCGAGCGTCGCTGCACGCGCTCAGGCGTTTCACGTACACGCTCAACGCGATCCTCACCGTCGTGCTCGCGTGCATTGCCCTGCCGCCTGTCTTTGGCGGCCTGGCCGGGCTCATGAATCTGCCGACCGACATCGCGAGGCTCGCTCAGTGGACGACCGTGGTGGTGCTGCCGTGGCCGGCGGCCATCGGGTACCGGCGGTTCTACCAGGGGCTCCTGGTGCGCGCAGGGCGAACCCGGCTCGTGGCGTACGGCACGCTGATTCGCCTGGTTGCGATGTCGGTGGCGGCTGCCATGCTGGCTTGGCGATCGACCCTGCCGGGCGCGGTGATCGGCGGGCTCTCGCTGTCGGTCGGCGTTCTGGCCGAGGCGGTGGCCAGCCGCTGGATGTCGTGGCAGGTGGTGCAGGGGCTCGAGGCCACCGCGCCCACCGCCGACGAGCGCCCGCTGACCACATCCTCCATCGTCCGCTTCTACTATCCGCTGGCGCTCACCTCGGTGCTGTCGCTGATCACGGCGCCGCTCGTCACCTTCTTCATCAGCCACAGCCGCAGGCCCATCGACTCGCTCGCGGTGCTGCCGGTGGTCAACGCCTTCGTGTTCCTGTTCCGGAGTGGGGCGTTCGCGCATCAGGAGGTGGTGGTGGCGCTCGCCGGGGCCCACCGTGAACACGAACGGGAAATCCGCCGCGTGACACGTCTGCTCGGTGTCGTCGCGTCAGGAGGCCTGGCGCTCACGCTCTTGGTGAGGCTCGCGGATGTCTGGTTCCGCACCGTGTCAGGCCTACCAACCGACCTCGCGGCCTTCGCGATCCTCCCGGTGCAAGCGCTCGTCCTGTTTCCGGCCCTTGAGTACCTGTTGGCGTGCCAGCGGGGCCTGCTGATCCTGTCCCGCCGGACGCGCACGGTCACCGTCGGCACGGCCATCGAAGCCATAGGCATTGGCGTTGCCCTGGCCGTGTGCGTGGGGCCACTCGACCTCGTGGGCGCGGTGGCGGCGGCGGTCGCGCTGATGGTTGGACGCGTCAGCGCCAACGCATTCCTGGGCTTGGCCCTCGGACGGCGCGCTCGCTGAACGGCGCAGCACAGGGCCCGCAGAACCGGCGCGACGATGCCCATCGGACTCGAGGACGCGTCGAAGCTGCCAAAGATCACGGAGGCCCTGCTGGTGCGTGGCTATTCCGAATCGGACGTGCGGAAGATCCTGGGCGAGAACCTGCTGCGGGTGATGGGCGAGGTCGAGCGCGCGGCGACCCTGGCCCAGGGCGGTCCCGGAGGCCAGTGACAGGATCGCCAGGGAACGGGCTCGCGGGATCCCGGCAGTGACGGCAGGCGCGAGCGGCGAACGGCTGGTGTGCCCAAATGGCGCACCGGCCCGCTCACACCCGATAGTGCGCTCATTGAGTACTTTTTTCGTGGCCGAGGACGAGTTCTTGCTCTCGGAGACGCGCGATCTGCAGCGAAGTCTCCTCGAACTAGGCGAGTAGACTCAAGATTCGGCGAGTTGCATCGGCCGCCCGAGGTGGATCGAATCTTGCGTTCGTCAGACCCCGGCGGCTGGCCTGCTCCGGTCAGCAGCATCCACAACAGTCCGGCCGTTATCTCAGGAGGTCCAAGCATGAAGGGAATCGTCCTCGCAGTCGCACTGGTTCTCGTCGCGACGCCGGCCCTGGCACAGACGGCTACCGGCAACGGGGCCATCAGTGGCGGCCACTACAACCTCAACATCATTGGTGTGGAGAAGGGCAAGACGCCGC
>JAFNAJ010000029.1 GCA_017860085.1 Acidobacteriota bacterium
CGACAGCTGGGAGCCGCGACCTGTCAATGGAGGCGACGACTTCCACCTGAACCACATCGTCCCGGGCGGCGGCGGCACCGTGTACCTGGCGGCCGAGGCAGGACGGATCTATCGGTCGGATGACGGCGGCAGTACGTTCGCCCCGGTGTCGTCACCGTACGCGGGGTCGTTCTTCGGGGTGCTGCCGTTTTCGGACGGATCGATCCTCGCGTACGGCCTGCGGGGGCACGCGTTCCGCTCGCGAGATCGCGGGACGACCTGGGAGCGGATCGAGACGGGCAGCGAGGAGACCCTGACGTGCGGCCTCGAGTTGGGCGCGGGTCGCTTCGTCCTGGGCGGCATGGCCGGGACGCTGATCTGGGGTGACGCCAGCGGGGCCGTGCGCAAGCAGGAGCTTCCCAGTCGCAAGGCCATTGCCGCACTCGCGATTGCCAACCAGCAACTGCTGCTTTTTGGTGAGGGCGGAGTGCAGCGCGTGGATATCCCCCGCTGACGCGGGACCGGGCGCAGGACGCAAGGGAATCATGGCAAGGCTCACACTCGCGGAACGCCTCGAGCATCTCATCTTCGGCCATCGGCCCCACGTGATTGGTCTGTTCGTGCTGGCCACGGTCCTCCTGGGCTGGTCGGCCTCGAGTCTGCGCATCGATGCGGGGTTTGCGAAGCTGCTGCCGCTCAAGCACCCGTACATGCAGACCTTCACGAAGCACCAGCAGGAGTTCGGCGGGGCCAACCGGGTGCTGGTGGCGGTCGTCGCGCGCGACGGCAACATGTTCACGCCCGAGTTCTTCGAGGTGCTGAAGAACGTCACCGACGAGGTGTTCTTCATTCCCGGGATTGACCGAGGGCGGGTGCAGTCACTGTTCACGCCCAACGTCCGCTACACCGAGGTGGTGGAGGACGGGATCGCGGCAGGCAACGTGATCCCCGACGATTTCGAGCCCACGCCCGAGGGGCTCGAGCAGGTGCGGCGCAACATCCTCAAGGCCGGGATCGTCGGCCGGCTGGTCGCCAACGACTTTTCCGGCGCGATCGTGAGCGCCGAGTTGATGGAGTTCGAGCCGACGAGTGGCCAGCGCCTCGACTTCATCTCGGTGGCCGAGGAGATCGAGAGTCGGGTCCGTGAGAAGTTCGATCACGACTCCGTGGCGGGCTCTGCGGTCGACGTGATCGTCGACCGCACACCGGTTGACGTGCACGTCATCGGGTTCGCCAAGGTCGTCGGTGACATCGCGGCCGGGGCGACGCGGGTCGTGTTGTTCTTCCTCGTCACCTTGCTCATCACCGGCCTGCTGGTCTTCCTGTACGCACAGTCGTCCCGGCTGGCGCTTCTCGTCCTGGCCTGCGCGTCTCTCGCGGTCGTCTGGCAGCTCGGCACCATGACGCTCCTGGGCTTTGGCATGGACCCCATGTCCATCCTGGTGCCCTTCCTGATCTTCGCCATCGCGGTGAGTCACGGCGTGCAGATGGTCAGCTGGACGCGGTCGGAGATCTTCGCCGGGGCCGACAGCCTGACGGCGGCACGCACCAGCTTCCGTCGGCTGCTGGTGCCAGGCGGGATCGCGCTGGCCACTGATCTGATTGGTTTCTTCACCATCCTGTTCATCCAGATCCAGGTGATCCAGGAGATTGCGATTGCCGCGAGCATCGGGGTCGCGGCGATCATCCTGATGAACCTCGTCCTGCTGCCGGTCCTCCTCACCTACTTCCGGTTCGACGAGCACTACCGCGAGCGCCTGGTCGTTCGGGCCCGCCACCTGGACCACCTGTGGCAGGTGGTGGCCCGGGTGACCGACCGAACCCCGGCGACGATCATCGTGGGAGTGAGCGTGCTCCTCGCGGTCTTCGGGTTCTGGAAGGGCCTGCAGGTGCAGATCGGCGACCTGCACCGCGGCGTCCCCGAGCTGCGTGCCGACTCGCGCTACAACCACGACACGGCGGTCATCACGTCGAAGTTCTCGATCGGCGTCGACATCCTCAACGTGATTGCCGAGACGAAGCCGGAGGGGTGTGTCGACTATGGCGTGATGAACACGATCGACGAGTTCGCGTGGCGCATGGCCAATCTCGGCGGCGTGCAGTCGACCATCGACCTGCCGGGGGTCGCCAAGATGCTGAACGCCGGCTGGAACGAGGGCAGCCCGAAGTGGCGGGTGCTGTCGCGAAACACCTCGGTGCTCACCCAGTCGGTGACCTACGTGCCGACCACGACCGGTCTCCTCAACTCCGACTGCAGCGTGATGCCGGTGATGATTTTCACGCGCGACCACAAGGCGCAGACGATCGAGAGTATCGTCTCGGCGGTGAAGCAGTTCGAGGCCGAGCACGGCAACGAGGACGTGTCCTTCAAGCTCGCCACCGGGAACGTGGGCGTCATGGCGGCCACCAACGAGGCAGTGGCCGCGGCGCAGTGGCCGATCATGGCCTGTGTGTTCGCGTCGGTCATCCTGCTGTGCCTGATCTCGTTCCGGTCGGTGCGTGGGACCCTCTGCATCCTGCTGCCGCTCGGCCTCGTGTCGCTGCTGGCCTACGCCCTGATGGCGATGCTCGAAATCGGCCTCAAGGTGAGCACCCTGCCGGTGGCGGCGCTCGGGGTCGGCGTCGGCGTGGACTACGGCATCTACCTCTACAGCCGGTTCCGCACCTTCTATCGGGAGGGCGACTCGCTGCACGAGGCGTACTTGAAGACGCTCAGGGTCACCGGCAATGGCGTCCTCTTCACCGGCATCACGCTGGCGATTGGCGTCTCGACGTGGATCTTCTCGCCGTTGAAGTTCCAGGCCGACATGGGCGTGCTGCTGGCGTTCCTGTTCCTGATGAACATGATCGGCGCCCTGATCCTTCTTCCGGCGCTCGCCCGGTTCCTGATGCACCACACGAAGCGCCACCAGGCCTAAGGCGAGGAGCGGCACGCGGCGCTCGGCATCGGCAGCCCTGGCGTCGCGGTCTTGCCCCAGACGATGGATGAAACGATGCCAACTGGCGCCCGCCTCGCCCTGCTGGCGGCACTGCTGACCGTTGGCGCCGGTGTGGCCCGGGCCCAGGTCACGCCGCCTGACTACCTGGTGCTCGATACCGCGAAGACGTCGACGATGCAGCGGGAGCTGCAGGAGGCGGCCGACCGCGGCTATCGGCTCGTGCTTGGCCAGGGGTCGTGGCTCCTCAGCGCCATCATGGAGAAGCCGGCCGAAGAGCCGCCGCCGATCGACTACCTCCTCCTCGCCACGTCGAAGAGCGGCACGATGCAGAAAGAGATGAACGAGGCGGCCTCCAAGGGCTATCGCTTCGCGAGTGTCCTCGGCATCGGCCCAGAAGTCGTCATCTGCATGGAGCGCCGTCGGGCAGTGACGGCCCGCACCCACGAGCAGAAGCTGCTGGCGACGACGAAGATCGGCACCATGGAGAAGGAGTTGCTTGCCGAGGTGGCCAACGGCTACCGTTTCGTCGGGCAGACGGTGTTCGTGAACTGGCTGGGAAACGAGTACGTCGCGATCCTCGAGCGCCGGGTCCCGTAGTCGGCCGGAGCTGCGCCAGGGGTGGCCCTGGCGCCGTCCCGCCTGCCAACCCTTGCCCCGCACGCCGCTTCTCACGTACCCTGAAGCGTTTGCAGGGCAGGAACATCGTGCGCGAAGGTCAGAACGCTGTGAAATCACGGGTGTTGTCGGGCCTGCGCCCGACCGGGAAGGTGCACCTCGGTCACCTGGTGGGCGCCCTGCAGAACTGGGCGAGGCTCCAGGACCAGTACGAGTGCTTCTATTTCGTCGCCGACTGGCACGCGCTGACGAGCGACTACGCCGACACGGCCGGGCTCACGGAGTACGTGGTCGACAACGTCGCCGACTGGATTGCCGCGGGCGTCGACCCTGAGCGATCGACCATCTTCATCCAGTCGCTGGTGCCCGAACATGCCGAGTTGCACTTGCTGCTGTCGATGATCGTTCCGGTGGCGTGGCTCGAGCGCGTGCCGACCTACAAGGAGCAGCAGGAGCAGATCACCGACAAGGATCTGTCGAATTACGGGTTCCTCGGGTACCCGGTGCTGCAGACGGCGGACATCATCATCTACAACGCGCAATACGTGCCGGTGGGCGAGGACCAGGTGCCGCACCTCGAGCTGTCACGCGAGATCGTGCGCCGCTTCAACAACTTCTACGGCCAGGTCTTCGTCGAGCCGCAGCCGCTGCTCACCTCGTTTCCGCGCCTGCCCGGGCTCGACAACCGGAAGATGAGCAAGAGCTACGGAAATGCGATCAACCTCTCGGACGATGCGGAGACCGTTCGCAAGAAGGTGATGCAGATGTACACCGACCCGAAGCGGGTGAGAGCCGACATTCCCGGCACCGTCGAGGGGAACCCGGTGTTCATGTATCACGATGCCTTCAATCCCGACGTGGAGGAAGTCAACGAGCTGAAGGTGCGTTACCGGCAGGGCAAGGTGGGGGACGTGGAGGTGAAGCAGAAGCTGGCCCGTGCCCTCAATACCCTGCTCGACCCGATGCGCGAGCGGCGTGCCCGGGCTCTCGAGAAGCCCGGCCAGCTGCGGGACATGCTGTTTGCCAGCTCGGCGCGGGCGCAGAAGGTGGCCGCCGAGACGATGGCGCGTGTCCGCGAGGCGATGAGGATCAAGTACTGACCGGCGCGCGACCAGCAGCCGGGAGCCGAATGCCGAGTGCCGAACGTCGAGATCCCGTGAATCCAGAACCCGAGTTCGAGTCGATCCTCAGCGAGTACCCGGTGCGCCTCGAGAACTTCGAGGGCCCCCTCGACCTGCTTCTGCACCTCATCAAGACGAACGAGGTCAACGTCTACGACATCCCCATCGCGCTCGTGACCCAGCAGTATCTCGGTTACCTGGACCTGATGCGCGAGCTGGACCTCGAAGTGGCCGGCGAGTTCCTCGTGATGGCGGCAACGCTCATCCACATCAAGTCGCGCATGCTGTTGCCGCGCCCGTCGCCCGAGCAGGACGACCCCTTCGAAGACCCGCGCGAGCTGCTCGTGCAGCGCCTGCTGGAGCACCAGCGATTCAAGGCGGCGGCCGAGCTGCTCCACGAGCGGGAGACGGTGCGCAGCGCTCAATGGGCGCGGCCCGATGGGCGCATCAGCGAGATTGCGGGCGAGCAGGGAGAGCCCGAGGTCGAGGTCGATCTCTTCAGTCTGCTCACGGCGTTCCGTGCCGTCATCGAGCGGGCCCGGTCGCGGCCCGTGGTGCCGCTGCCGACCGAACAGATCTCCATCGAGTCGCGCATCGAGCAGCTGTTCGCCCGGCTGTCCGAGACGGAGGCGTGCGGGTTCGAGCAGCTCTTCGCAGATACGATGACGAAGGGCGACATGATCGTCACCTTCCTCGCGTTGCTCGAGATGATCCGCCTCAAGCTCGTGCGCGTGTTCCAGAGTGGCCCGTTCGGCGAGATCAGGGTGTATCGTCGGGCGCGGCCCGCCGACGCGCCCAGGCCCATCGGTGACGTGGCCGCCGCCCCGACGGCGGCGCGCCACCCGTAGATCGGAGGCAGATGCCCGTGTCCGATTCGCTCCAGGCCATCGTCGAGGCCCTGATCTTCGCGTCGCCGGAGCCGCTGAGCCCGAAAGCGCTCTACAAACTCCTCGAGGACGAACCTCGGGAGACGGTGGACGCGGCACTCGGCGCGCTCAAGGCGAAGTACGAGGACGGGGGAGGACTGCAGCTCGTCGAGGTGGCCGGCGGATTCGAGATCGTCACCCGGCCCGAGATCCACGACTGGGTCAGGCGGCTGTTTCACGAGCGGACGACGCAGCGGCTCTCGGTGCAGGCGCTCGAGACCCTGGCGGTCATCGCCTACAAGCAGCCCATCACGGCGGCGGAGATCTCCGAGATCCGAGGCGTCAACACCTCCGGCGTGCTGGGAACGCTCATCGATCGCAAGCTGATCAAGATCGCGGGACGCAAGCCCGTGGTGGGGCGCCCCTTCATGTACGCCACCACGCGGAACTTCCTCGAGCGGTTCGGACTGAAGGACCTGAACGACCTGCCGAAGATCGAGGACATGGCCGACGCGCTCGGTTTCGAACCGCCGTCCAGGCTCACCGAGGCGACCACGGCCGTCCTCCCGTTCGATCCCGAGTCGGTCGACGTCGGGGCGCTCGCCGCGAACGGGGCGCCCACCACGGCCGAAGGCGTCCCCGAGCCCGTCGCGGCCGGCGACGACACCGCGAACGCGTAGCGGGCGACCAGCAGCATGAGCGCCGAGCGCCTCCAGAAGATCCTGGCGGCGGCGGGCGTGGCGTCCCGCCGAGCCGCCGAACGGCTCATTGCCGAAGGCCGGGTCTCGGTGAACGGCGCCGTCGTCCAGATACTGGGGACGAAGGCCGACCCTGCGACCGACGACATCCGCGTGGACGGGCGCCGGCTCAAGCCGCCCGCCGAACGACGCTACGTGCTGCTCAACAAGCCGGCCGGCGTCGTCTCAACCCGCTCCGACCCGCAGGGTCGCCCCACGGTCGTCCAGTTGGTCGGGGCGACCAGCGAATACCTCTTCCCGGTAGGACGGCTCGACTACGACTCGGAGGGCCTGCTGCTTCTCACCAACGACGGCGATCTCGCCGCGCGCCTGACGCACCCGCGCTATGGCGTGGAGAAGGTCTACCACGCGGCCGTGAGCGGGCGGCCAGACGACCAGGCGATCTCGCGGCTCGAACGGGGCGTGATCCTCGACGGCAGACGGACCGCGCCCGCTCGCGTGCGGCTCGTCAAGCACTTCACGCGCCAGGGGCGCGAGGAGGCGCTGCTCGAGGTCGTGCTCCACGAGGGACGCAATCGCCAGGTGCGCAGGATGTGCGAGGTCGTGGGCCACCCCGTGGAACGGCTCACGCGGGTGCGTTTCGGCCCCATCGGCGACGCCAAGCTCAGGCCCGGCGAGTGGCGGGCGCTCACTCCGCGAGAGGTCGAGGCGCTGCAGCATGCGGCCAGCGCCCCAGCATCCCCGCCCAGAACCGTACCACCGCCAGGGTCTCGCCGACGGTCACGTCGGGACTCACCTCGGCGTGGGTGATCAGTCGCGTCAGCAACGCCTCGACCGGCGTGCCACGGGCGCGCAACGACCGTGCCAGCATCAGGGTCTCGGCCGCCGGGATGACGCTGTCGCTTTCGCCGTGCAGGAGGTACACGGGGGTCGGAGGGGCCGGCATGCGCTCGGGCGAGAGTGCTGGAGAGGCAGGGAAACGTTCCGCCGACGGCGCCAGTCGTGCCCCGAGCGCCGCCACGTCGCGGGTGTTCACATAGTGCATCACCGTGCGCGCGGGTTCCGGCAAGGCGGCCTCCGCGGCGCGTGCGCGCGCAAACGCCTCCTCCGAGCGGCTGGTATCGAACATCGCGAGGTGCGATGCGCCGAGGAACGTCCGCACGGCGTCGCGCAGGGCCTCGACCTGCTCGTCCGGCACGACGTCCTCGGCGACGTTCATGAGGATGATCACCACGCCGTAGTCGTGCGGCGGGTGCCGTGGGTTGCCAGGGTGGGTGCCGGTGCAGAGATATGTCAGCGTGCGCGCGAGATCGCCGTGTCCGCCGAACGACAGCGTGAACACGACACGGTCGCGCAGGGCGGGCCGACCGGCCGCGACGATGGAGAGGCCGCCAGAGAAGCTGACGCCGACGAGCGCGACCTTGCGATCGGGCGCGAGGCTTCGATCCGAGGCGGCCCAGAGAGCCACGTCTTCCACGAGGTCGGGCAGCCGGGTGGTGATCCGGTAGTCGCCGAGGTCGGGCAGCTCGGGCGTGAGGACCGGGAACCCGCTGGCGGCGATCTCCGTCGCCATCTGCACGAGCCGAGGCTCGTCGATGCCCAGCGCGTTGATGCCGGCTGTGAGCACCAGCGTGCGTGCCCCGCCGTGCGCCGGAGCAAAAAGCCGGGTCCGCACAGGGCCGTGCCGTGACGGTACCGTCAGCTCGCGAGTTGACACCGCGTCTCTGGTGACCGCGGCCACCCGGCCGACAGGTCCCCCGAGCCCGGCGACGCGCGACACGAACAGTGCGGATCGCACCAGATCGATGGCGGGGATCGCCACCACGCACCCAGCGACCACGAGGGTGACCTGTGCGAGAAGCACCCGAGCGCGGCGGGTCAGGCGGGTGGTGGCAGTCACGAGGGCTGGTCGACGACGAGTAGAATATACCGCCCGGGTCGTCGCCGGCCCGCGTCCATGACTGCATCACCACGTCGTCTCACCATCGCCATCGACGGCCCGTCGGGCTCTGGGAAGGGGACCGTCGCTCGTTCGATCGCCGACGCGCTCGGGTACCGCCACGTGGACACCGGGGCCATGTACCGAGCCGTCGGGTGGCGGGCCCGGCAGCTTGGTGTTGCCCTCGACGATGAGGCCGCCGTCGCCGCCGTGGCCCAGCGCGCCACGTTCAGCCTGGATGAAGGGCGCGTCGTGATCGACGGCTTCGACGTGACCACGGCCATCCGAACGCCCGAGATCGACAGGGCCGCATCGTCGGTGGCCCGGCTGCCAGCCGTCCGGGCGACCCTCGTGGAGCGTCAGCGGGCCCTGGGTGCCGAGGGCGGCATCGTCATGGAAGGCCGTGACATTGGGACCGTGGTGTTTCCCGAGGCCGACGTGAAGCTGTTTCTCGACGCCGCACCCGAGGAACGCGCCCGACGGCGAGCGAACGACCCTGCGCACGCCGGGCGGCAGGCGGGTCTCGACCGGGTGGCCGTGGATATGCGCGCGCGCGACGAGTTGGACCGGACGCGGGCGGCATCGCCCCTCGTGAAGGCTCCAGACGCCGTGCTCATCGAGACGACGGGCCTGCCGATCGAAGAGGTGGTCCGGCAGGCGCTGGAGATTGTGCGCCGCACGGGCGACCGCTGACGCAGGCGCGGGTCAGCGCTTCCGCGTGGCGTGGCCTTCGGCCGACGCCGGGTTCAGTTCCCAGCGGTGCTTGTCGCGCTCGGCGATCTTCTCGGCGCCCTGCAGCTCCTCGTCGTCGTCGTACTCCACGCCAAGCGAGCGCCCGATGAAGTCGACCACGTCCTGGTCGGGTGTCGGGTTCTCGCCGCCCGGCGTTTCGTCGCCGCTCGAGTACGCGCGCTCGCCATCGGCGTCGGCATCGCCCGCCTGAAGAGTTGCGTCGGGCCGCGGCGGCCCCGACCAGTCCTCCTCGAGCTCAGCCAGGGCAACGGGCAGGCGGCTGCGGCTGTGTTCGAGGTCGAGCGACGAGAGAGTCCTGGGTTCCAGCAATTCGTCGTCGGGCTCGTCGACGATGGCCAGCGGGACGCGCGGGGCGGCGGGTGCGCGCGCCGGCGCTGGCGTGGCTCGGCGCGACCGGGACGGCGCGGCCGGGACGGCGACGGCCGCCTTCTTCACGGCCTTGGCGCGGGTCTTCGCCGCCGCGGTCCGCGCGGTGGCCTTGGCACGGGTCTTCTTCGCGGCGATTCGCGTCGTCGGGCGACTGGTTCTCCGGGCCTTGGCGGTCCGGGACACCGCGGTTTTCCGGGTCTTCGCCCTGCTGGGCTTCCGTGTGGACGCGGCCTTGCGCTTGGCCATGACGCACCCCGCAACCTTGACAGACTGAAGCTAATTACCGTATGTTCAGATGCTTATCGCCCCTGGCGATGACTCCACCGACAGCCCGCCGGCGCTGTGAGCCGGCAAATCCGAACGACCAGGAGGACCCGCAACGCATGGCCAACCCCGAAGAACTCGAGAAGATTGACGTCGGCGACAGTGGTGAACGCCGACGGCCCCGTCCCTCGCCTCGTCTCCGACGCTTGACGTCGCCCGACGACGACACGGCAGAGACGGCGGAGTACGCGCGTCTTCTCGACCAGTACGATACCAGCTTCCGCAGCATCGCGGAAGGTGAAGTCGTGAAAGGCACGGTGCTGCGCGTCACCCCCTCCGAGGTCGTTGTCGACGTCGGCTACAAGTCCGAGGGGCTGATCTCGGCGTCAGAGTTCGTGGACGAGACCGGCCAGGTCACGGTCCGTGCCGGCGACATCGTCGACGTCCTGCTCGAGCGCTCGGAAGACCGCGATGGCCATGTCGTGCTGTCGCGCGAGAAGGCCGAGAAGATGAAGATCTGGGACGAGGTCGAGCGCGCCTATGCCGAGCGCAAGGTGGTGATCGGCCGCGTCATCGAGCGGATCAAGGGCGGGCTCGCCGTCGACATCGGCGTCCGCGCGTTCCTCCCGGGCTCGCAGATCGACGTGCGTCCCGTGCGGAACCTCGACGCGCTGCGGGGCCAGGAGCTCCGGATGCGCGTGATCAAGGTCAACAAGAAGCGCGGCAACATCGTGCTGTCCCGCAAGGTCCTGCTCGAGGAGGAGAACGCGGAGCGGAAGAAGCACACGCTCGACTCGCTCGCCGAGGGCAAGGTGCTGCGCGGCGTGGTCAAGAACATCACGGACTACGGCGCCTTCATCGATCTGGGTGGCATCGACGGCCTTCTGCACATCACCGACATGTCGTGGGGCCGCGTGTCGCACCCGTCGGAGGTGTTCAAGGTCAACGACGAGATCGACGTGGTCGTGCTGAAGTACGACGCAGCCACCGAGCGGGTGTCGCTCGGGCACAAGCAGCTGGCCGCCGATCCGTGGTCCGACGTCGTCGAGCGCTACCCGGTGACCGCCAAGGTGCACGGCAAGGTGGTGAGCCTGACCGACTATGGCGCCTTCGTCGAGTTGGAGCCCGGCGTCGAGGGCCTGATCCACGTCTCCGAGATGTCGTGGAGCAAGCGCGTCAAGCACCCGTCGAAGATCCTCAACGTGGGCGACCAGGTCGAGGCGATGGTGCTCGGCGTCGACCCGACCGCCCGGCGCATCTCGCTGGGGCTCAAGCAGGTCGAGAGCAACCCGTGGCTCGAGCTGGCCGACAAGTACCCGGTGGGCAGCCGCATCACCGGGCGGGTGCGCAACCTCACGGAGTTTGGAGCCTTTGTCGAGGTGGAGGAGGGCATTGACGGCCTGATCCACATCTCCGACATGTCGTGGAGCAAGCGGCTGAAGCACCCGTCGGAAGTGCTCAAGAAGGGCGACAAGGTCGACGCGATGGTGCTCAACGTCGACGCCGAGAACCAGCGCCTGTCCCTGGGGCTCAAACAGCTGATGACCGACGTGTGGGACGAGTTCTTCTCCCATCACAACGTGGGCGACGTCGTCGAAGGGAAGGTCGTGCGGATGACCAACTTCGGCGCGTTCGTCGAGCTGGCCGATGGCGTGGAGGGGCTGATCCACGTGTCGGAGTTCGACGACAGCCGGGCCGACGACAAGGTCGATCTGGAGGTTGAGAAGGCCTACCAGATGAAGATCATCAAGCTGAGTCCGTCCGAGCGGAAGATCGGCCTCAGCATCAGGGCCCTCAAGTCTGACGAGTATCGGACCGACTGGGAGTCGTACGCGAGCGACGCCGGAAGTCCGCACGTGACGCTCGGCGACCACTTCCGCCGCAACCAGTAGGGCTGGGCAGCTGCCGCCGGTCCGCCTGTGCGGACCGGCGGGCCGTCAGGCCGTGGCCGTCGCGACACGGGACAGCGCATGAGTACAAGCGGGACGATGACCAAGGCGGAACTCGTCGAGGAAGTCTCGCGGGTGTCCGATCTCACCAAGAAGCACTCCGAGGTCGTGGTCGAGACCGTCTTCCGGAGCATTGTCGATGCGCTCCGGCGCGGCGAGAAGATCGAGCTGCGCGGGTTCGGCAGCTTCCGGTTGCGGCAGCGCGAGTCGCGCAAGGGCCGCAATCCGAAAACAGGCGACCGCGTGGACGTCCCGCCCAAGCGCGTTCCCTATTTCAAGCCCGGCAAGGAACTCAAAGACCTCATTAACCAGGAACCCGGGACCGCGCCTGCCGGGCCAGGTCCGCTGGCGGAGCCGTTGGTCGAGGTGCCGGGTGACCGGTTCGAGGGTTCACCGCCGCGCAGCGACAGCAGCGCGTGACCACCAGGCGCCGCGCACCTGAACCAGAGCGGGGAGACGCGAGATGGAACGCCTCTGGGCCCCGTGGAGGCTCGCGTACGTGACCAGCGCCGGTGACGGTGCCGGGTGCATCTTCTGCGCTGCGCTGCAGGATGCGGACTCGGCGTCGCTCATCGTGCACCGGGGCACGGCCTGCTACGTCATTCTCAACCTCTTCCCGTACAACAGCGGGCACCTGATGGTGGTGCCCAACCGGCACGTGGCGCGTTTGGCCGATGCGTCGCCCGAGGAGCTCAATGAACTGATGGCCCTGACCCGGGTGTCGGAAATGGCCCTGGCCGAGAGCTACAGTCCTCAGGGTATCAACGTGGGGCTCAACCTCGGCAAGGCGGCTGGGGCCGGCGTCCTCGACCACTTGCACGTCCACCTCGTGCCACGGTGGAGCGGCGATACCAACTTCATGACCGTCGTCGGCGACGTGCGCGTGCTGCCCGAGGACTTGCACGCGTCGGTGAGCCGGCTGCGACCCGTGTTCGAGCGCCTGGCGGCGGGACGCTGATCGGCGGACTCCTCGGAGAGCACAGACGAACCATGATTCTCGAGCTGACGCAGGAACAACGCGACTTTCAGGCGCTGGCCGAGGCGTTCGCCCGCGAACACGTGGCACCGGTCGCGGCGTCCATCGACGAACACGCGGACTTCCCGCTCGAGCTCGTCCGCCACGCCGGGCGAATGGGTTTGATGGGCGTGACGGTCCCGACCGAGTGGGGCGGCGCCGGACGCGACTACGTGAGCTACGCGCTGGCCGTCGAGGCCCTGGCTCGGGCGAGCGCGACGGTGGCGGTGATCGCCACGGTCAACAACTCGCTCGTGGCCGAGGTGTTGGCGCGATTCGGCACCGACGAGCAGC
>JAFNAJ010000355.1 GCA_017860085.1 Acidobacteriota bacterium
CGACCGGGACGGAGGTAGTCGTGGAGGCCGGCCAGGGCGAGGCCGACCTTCTGGGTGGCCGCTGACGTCACCTGCCGGTCGACGCCCGAGTGTCCGGCGACGATCGTCAGGGCGAGGGGCGCACCGGCCTGGGCGAGCAGCGCAGAGACGGTGACACTGGGGGTGAGGGCCATGCCGCGTTCCCCGGCGCCGGCGTCCGCTACGCGCCGGGCTCGATGAGCCCGAGCGATCCGTCCTTGCGCTTCACCAGGACGGCCGTCCGTCCGCTCGCATCGTTGCGGAAGACGATGAAGGGGTCGCCCGAGGCATCGAGCCGGGCGGCTGCCGCCTCGACGTTCATTGGACGCGCGATGTGCCGCACGCGCACGACGCGCGGCAACGCCTCGACCGAGTCGGCGGCCGCCGACGGGACGCCCGGCTCGACGGCCGGCCGCGCCGGGCCTCGGCGCTTGCGCGACTGCCACTTCTCCTTCACGCGTTGGGCCTGCTGCTCGATGCGCTCGGCGGCCTGCTTCATCGACAACGGCCAGGTCGTGGCCGACCCCTGCCCCGTCAGCATGTGGTCGCCACGCGCGTGCACGGCGATGTCGGTGAGATGCCGGTACTTCTCCCTGGTCAGCACGACCTGGGCCGACACGGCGCTGTCGTTCAGCAAGCGGTCGATTTTCGACAGGCGGCGGTTCAGGATCTGGCGCAGCGCCGGGGTGATCACGACGTTGCGCCCGGTGAGTTCAAGCCGCATGTGCCCCCCTCAGTAGAGGACTTTGCGCTGGTTGGACGTGGGAATCCTCAGCTCCTCGCGGTACTTCGCGATGGTGCGTCGCGCGAGGATGAGCCCCTCGTTCTGCAGGATGCTCACGATCTTGGCATCGCTCAACGGGCGCCGCGAGTCCTCACCCTCGATGATCTTGCGGATGCGCTGCTTGATGGTGACCGACGAGACGCTCTCCCCATACGAACTGCTGATGCCGCTGTGAAAGAAGTACTTCATCTCGAACACGCCCTGGGGCGTGTGCATGTACTTGTTGTTCACCACGCGGCTGACGGTCGACTCGTGCATGCCGATGTCGTTGGCCACGTCGCGTAGGACCAGCGGGCGGAGGTACTCGATCCCATGGTCGAGGAAGTCTTTCTGGAAGTTGATGATGCTGGTGGCCACTTTGTGGATCGTCTTCTGTCGCTGGTCGACCGACTTGATCAGCCAGAGGGCCGACCGGAACTTCTCTTTCACGTACGCGCGGGTCTCTTCGCTCGCGTCGCCGCTCTTGTCGAGCAGCCGCCGGTACACGGGACTGATGCGCAGCTGGGGCAGCCCTTCCTCGTTGAGGACCGCGACGTACTGGTCCTCGACCTTGATGACGTACACGTCGGGGATGACGTACTGCGACTGCGAAGGGTTGTAACGGGAGCCCGGCTTGGGATCGAGCCCGCGGATGACGTCGATGTGCTGCTTGATTTCGTCGATCGACAGACCCAGGCGCTTCGCGATCTCGGGCACCTGGTGATTCTGCAGCAGCCTGAGGTGCTCTGTGACGATGCGCTCGGTGGGAGTGTCTCCGAGACCGAGGTGACGGAGCTGGACCGTGAGGCACTCCTGGAGGTCGCGGGCTGCCACGCCGACCGGGTCGAACTGCTGAACCATCGACAGCACGCGCTCCACCTCAGCGAGCGGCCAGCCGCCCATGGCCGCGATCTCGTCCACCGACGCCACCAGGTAGCCATCGTCGTCGAGGTTGCCGATGATGGCCTGGCCGACGTCGCGCACCATCGGGTCGTCGGTCTGGAGCGTCAGCTGCCAGGCCAGGTGGTCGGACAACGACGAGGAGGTCGACAGCGTGTTCTCGATGGGCGGCAGTTCCTTGAGCTCCTGCGGCGCGCGCGGCTTGTACCCGTCGTCGAGGTAGTCGCCGAAGAAGTACTCGTAGTCGCTGTCGTCCCAGGTGTCGGGCTTGTCCGCCGTGGGCTTCGGCTCCTCGTCCGCCCGGTCGGTCTGCGCCGACGCCTCGGGCGTCTGCGCCTCTTCGAGTGGCACCTCTTCGAGCAACGGGTTCTCGACGATCTCCTGAGTGAGCAGGTCGGCGAGCTCCACCGTCGCCATCGGCAGCAGCTTGATCGCCTGCTGGAGCGAAGGCGTCAGGATGAGCTTCTGGACGAGCTTCGTGTGGAGCTTCTGCTGGATAGCCATGAAGTGCCGCGTCGGCGCCGCTCAGTCGAGCTTGAAATCGGCACCCAGGTAGATTCGCTTCACATCCTCGTCGGCGGCCAGCCGGTCGGGCGTGCCGCTCCGAAAAATGACACCATCGTGCACGATATACGCCCGGTCGGTAATTCGCAAGGTCTCCCGGACGTTGTGGTCGGTGATGAGCACACCGATGCCCCGCTCCTTCAGGTGAAAGATGATCTTCTGGATGTCGGTCACGGCGATCGGGTCGATGCCCGCGAAGGGTTCGTCCAGCAGGACGAACTTCGGCGACACCACCAGCGCCCGCGTGATCTCGACCCGCCGCCGCTCGCCTCCCGACAGCGTGTAGGCGCGCGCTCGCGCCAGCGGCGTCAACCCCAGCTCGCCGAGCAGCTCCCGCAGCCGCGTGCGCCTGGCCGAGG
The DNA here is from genome assembly GCA_017860085.1 of Acidobacteriota bacterium. Taxonomy (GTDB): domain Bacteria; phylum Acidobacteriota; class Vicinamibacteria; order Vicinamibacterales; family JAFNAJ01; genus JAFNAJ01. The sequence continues at coordinate 2,605 of JAFNAJ010000355.1, forward strand.
CGTCGAGCTTGATCGTCTCGAGGATGGCGAGGATGTTCTGCTCGACCGTGAGACCGCGGAAGATCGACGGCTCCTGCGGCAGGTATCCGATGCCCTTGCGGGCTCGCAGGTACATCGGATCGCCCGTCACGTCGGTCCCGTCGAGGTCGACCCGCCCCGAGTCGGGCGCGGCGAGCCCCACGACCATGTAGAAGGTCGTCGTCTTGCCCGCGCCGTTTGGACCCAGGAGTCCCACGACCTCGCCCGAGCTCACCTCGAGGCTGATGCCGCGGACGACCGTGCGTCCGCCATACGACTTCGTGAGCTCGTGCGTCCGGAGCGTGGCCATCTATCCGACGGGCGCCCCGGGGCACTTGCCCCCGGACGTCGTGCGCGTGCGACTCTCTTCGTTGCCGTCGACGCTGATGCTATCAGTCGATCTGTAGAAAGTCAAAGTCCGACCAATGGTTTCGCGGCATTCTGCGGGCATCTGCTCATAGATGCGCACCGGCGATCCGCTGACGACGTAGCGCTGATCGGCGGCGAAGTACGACATCCGTGCGCCGAACGACGAGCGGTTGCCCGAGCGCAGGGACACGTCCTCGTACGCCTCGGCCCGCTCGAGGGTGTCGGCCGCCGGGCTCAGAAACAACTCGAGCTTCTTGCCACGCACGTCGCCTTCGGGCGCGTTCATGCGCGCGTCAGTGGTGTAGGTCGCCTTTCGCCCCTGGTCGTCGTACACGAGGTCCTCGGCGCCGATGAACGTCGTCTGGTACTCCTTCTGGCCCGTCTTCTCGTTCACGCTCTCGAGGCGCAGCGTCGACCGGACACGACCCGACGCCAGCAGGTTGCCCCGCTGCTCGTCGAGGACGATGCGGCTCGCCTGAACGGAGGTCTCCTCCTGCCAGAGCTTGGCGTCACCTTCGTACGTGGCCCGACCGATCTGCCGCTCGTAGACCAGCGTGCGGGCGGCGACGTTGACGGGCCGATCGCCCTTGAGCATCGCGGGCCGATGGAACCCGGAGGCCTCGCTCCCCGGGGCCGCGGAGTCTCGCCGCGCCGGAGTCGTGCCCTTCAAGATGCTCCGAACCTCGCCCTCTGCCCGGATGTCACCACCGAACTTCGCGTCGATGCGCTGCGCCTCGACCGTGACGGCTTCCTC
>JAFNAJ010000030.1 GCA_017860085.1 Acidobacteriota bacterium
GCCCTCTCGACGGTGAGATCGGCGGGCGGGAGATCGTCGGGCAGCGACGCCGTGTTGCCCGGACCGCCCTCGCCCCGTTGCACGAACGGACCGAAGCGGCCAATGCGCACACGCATCGGCTCGCCGGTCTTCGGACACGCACCGAGGTCGATGACGGGGTACTCGATGCCGCCCTCCACCTCCTGCACTCTGGGTTCGAGTCCCGGGCCTTCGTCTCCCCCACCGCGGTAGAAGTCCTTCAGGAACGTCACCTGGTCGAGACGGCCGTTCGAGATTTCGTCGAGCAGCTCTTCCATCTTGGCGGTGAAGCCCAGATCGACGTACTCGCCGAAGTGCTGCTTCAGCAGCGCGGTCACGGCGAACGCCGTGAAGCTCGGCACCAATGCCTTGCCTTGGCGGAACACGTAGCCGCGGCGCTGGATGGTCGCAATCGTCGGGGCGTAGGTGGACGGGCGTCCGATCCCGTCCTCCTCCAGACGCTTGACGAGCGACGCCTCGGTGTAGCGCGGCGGCGGCGAGGTCTCGTGCCCCTTGGGCTCGAGCGCCGCGAACCGGAGGCCCGCGTCGTCGGACCGGCCGACGAGGTCGCCCGGCTCGCAGCGGGGGAGCAACGTTTCCTGGTCCCCGAGCTCGGCCGCCGGATCGTCGCTGCCCTCGACATACGCGCGCAGGAAGCCCGGGAACTGGATCGCCTTGCCGGTGGCCATGAAGACGTGCGGCGTGCCGGCGGGATCGGTGGCGGTGATCTCGAGGGTCGCACGCAGCAACCGCGCATCCGCCATCTGCGACGCCATGGTGCGCTTCCACACGAGCTCGTAAAGCCGCAGGTCGTCGGGCTCGAGTATGGCGGTCAGCTGCTGCGGCGCCAACCGGAAGTCGGTGGGCCGGATGGCCTCGTGAGCCTCCTGGGCGTTGCGGACCCGCGTCTGATACTGGCGCGGCCCGACGTAGTACTCGGCGCCGAACTTCTCGCGGATGACGCGGGCCGACTCGCGCAGCGCCTTCTCGCTGAGGGTCGTCGAGTCGGTGCGGTGGTAGGTAATCAGGCCTTCGAGCTCACCGCCGCCGATGTCCACGCCCTGGAACAGGCGCTGGGCGATCTGCATCGTGCGCTCGGCCGAGAAGCCCAGCTTGCGGTTGGCTTCCTGCTGGAGCGTCGACGTGGTGAACGGCGGCGCCGGCCGCTGCGTCACCGGGCGCTCGTCGACGTTGGTCACGCGCCAGGGCAACGCCGCGCCGAGCACCCCGGCGAGGTGCCGCGCCTCGGTTTCGCCCAGCAGGCGAACGCCGCGCGCCTCGAGGGCCCCGGTGGTTGCGTTGAAGTCGCGCCCCGTCGCGACGCGCTCGGCTCCCACGCGCACCAGCGCCGCCGTGAACTCTCCATCGCCCGCCCGGAAGCGGGCCAGGAGATCCCAGTAGGTGCTCGATCGGAACGTCCGCCGTTCCTGCTCGCGCTCGACGATCAGGCGGACGGCCACGCTCTGCACACGGCCGGCGCTCAGGCCGGTCTGGACCTTCTTCCACAGGAGCGGCGACAGCGTGTAGCCGTAGAGCCGGTCGAGAATGCGGCGAGCCTCCTGGGCATCGACCAAGCGTCGGTCGACCTCGGCGTGAGCCTCAGCCAACGCCTCCCGGATGGCATCCTCGGTGATCTCGTGAAAGACGATGCGGCGAACCCGGACATTCTTGGCCGGCTTCAGGACCTCGGCCAGATGCCAGCTGATTGACTCGCCCTCGCGGTCGGGGTCGGTCGCCAGCACGAGCTCGGTCGCGCCCTTGAGGGCCGCCTTGAGGGCCTGGACATGCTTCCGTTTGGCCGCCGGGACGACGTAGTGGGGAGCGAAGTCGTTGTCCACGTCCACGGCCAGCCGTCCCCAGGGTTGGTCCTTGATGCTCTTGGGCACCTCGGAGGCTGACTCGGGCAGGTCGCGAACGTGGCCGTAGCTGGCCTCAACCCGGTAGTCGGGTCCCAGAAAACGGCCCAGAGTTCTCGCCTTGGCCGGCGACTCTACGATCACCAACGGTTTCGACATGAACACCTAGTCTCGTCGGCAGCGACGCTCACTGGCCGGTAAACCACGTTACGTTATCACTTTCGGCCGATTCGGACGAACCGCCCTCCCTCGACGCGCCTGACGAACCCCGCCAGTTCGGCCTCGAGGAGGCGGTCGAGCAGACGGGCGGCCGGCCACCCGGTCCTCACGAGAAGGTCGTCGAACTCGAGGGCCTCGCCCGGCCGCATGGCCAGGGTCACAGGGTCGGGCCGCGGCTCGACGCCGGGGTGGGACACCGGTCCGGCCGACCCGAGCCCGAGGTCCTCGAGGACGTGCTCGGCCGATTCGACGAGCCTGGCGCCGTCGCGCACGAGCGCGTGGCCGCCGCGGTTCCGACCGCTCGTCACGCTGCCTGGGACAACCAGCACGTCGCGCCCCTGGTCGAGCGCCCACCCGGCGGTGATCAGCGACCCGCTCCGCGCGTTCGCCTCAACTACGACGACGCCCCGGCTCAGCCCGCTGATGAGGCGGTTTCGCAGCGGGAAGTGAAACCGGTGCGGGGCCGTCCCCGGAGGGAACTCGCTGACGATGACGCCCGTGGCCGCGATCCGCGCCGCCAGGCCGCGGTGCTCGGGCGGGTAGTCGACGTCGGCCCCGCACCCGACCACGGCCAGGGTCCGCCCGCTGGCCAACGCCCCCTCGTGGGCGGCCCCGTCCACGCCACGGGCCAGGCCGCTCGCCACCACGACGCCCGCCGCGGCAAGGCCGCGCCCGATCTCTCGCGCGACGTGCAGCGCCGAAGGGGAGCCTGCCCGCGAGCCGACGACCGCGACCCTCGGTTCGGCCCTGAGGGTCCGCGGATCGCCCCTCGCCCACAGCACCACAGGAGGATTGGCAATCTCGTCGAGCGGGCGCGGGTAGTCTTCGTCACCCCAGGCGACGACCGAGAGCGCCGCCCGGTGGGTCGTCTCCAACGCCTCGCCCGCGCGCCGTGTCAGATCAACCGCCCAGCGGCTGGCGTCGGCCACCTCGGGGAACAGCGCCACGAGGAGGTCGTCGAGTGCCCCAGCAGGCGGCAGCGACGCGAGGCCTGACGAGGGCTGCGCGAGTCGCCGCAAGCGGTCGACCACCTGGAACCGCGCGGGTCCTGGCAGGAACGACAGGGCGATGGCGGTATGGCGATCGAGCATGCGTGTCTCCCGGCGGTGCGCCTCGGCACCCTGCACAACGCTCAACGGGAACCCGCGGGCCCGACCTCGCATCTCACTTCATGCGGCTCTCGTGCCACGAGGCGGGCGCACCCGGCATGTCGTCGACGTGATCGCGTCGCATGCGTCGGAGTGCAGTGAAGGACCGCTCGCGCGAAAGCAGTTGCAGCGCTGCACGCGGCCCGATATATTCGAACCGTAAAGACCATGCGAGCGAGGATCCTTCTGCTGGCCGCCATCGTGGCGCTCATGGGCGCGGCGCCGGCCCTTGCCGACGTTCGGTCCGAGGCCAGGGCCCAGGTCGAGTTCGGTATCGCCGTGGCGCAGCGCGGGCTCTGGAAGGAGGCTCTCTACCGGTGGGAGCGTGCGACCGAGATCGACCCGACGTACGCCGCGGCGTACAACAACCTCGCGGTAGCCTACGAGCAGCTGGGGGATTTCGAGAAGGCCCGAAGCGCGTACGAGAAGGCGCTCGAAATCGAGCCCAACAACCTGACCATCCGCCAGAACTACGATCTGTTCAAGGAAATCAATGACCGCAAGATCCGGGGTTCTGATCGTTAGCGTCCTGGCGGGCTTCCTCGCGACGGCATGCACCTCGTTCTACGAGGTGCCCATCGAAACGCCAATCCAGCCGAAGCTCGACGTCACGAACTACTCGCGCGTGCTCATCGCGGGTTTTGTCGCCGGGGGCAGCGACGAGGTGGACGCCAACATCGAGACCGTCCGCCTGCTGCGCAGCCAGCTGCGGTCGAAGTCCGATCTGCGCGTCATCGAGGCCGACGTGCTCCCGCTCATCGAGATCGCGCAGGAGCAGGCGCGCGAAGCCGCGGCCGACAGCGAGAACCCCGGGCTGCCCGACAAGATCGGCAGCGAGAACGACCTCGAGGCTTACGAGCGTGTTTTCGCGAACGTCGACTACTGGAAGCGTCTCGGTGAGGAGTACCAGAACCCGCTCATCGTGACCGGGACCATCCTGTTCGCGCCCCACCAGCGGTCGGGGTTCGTGACCCGTGAACGGGAGGTCTACGACCAGTTCGGGCGGCGCGTGACGCAGCCCGTGCGCACCTACATGGAGCGCAAGGGCTTCATTCTGCGGCCCAAGTTCATGTTCATCGACGGCCGGACCGGTGCGACGCTCTACTCGGAGACGTTCAGGGAAGAGGTGCTGTACAACGCGCAGCAGAACACGCCGGCGCTCTCCTCGTACTTCGAGCTGATGGACCGGCTCCTGCCGAACTTCCTCAACACCTTGAGTGCCCAGAAGATCCGGGGCACCCGGATCCTGCTCAAGTAACCGGGGCCGGCTTTACGGGGCCCCAAGGCCGGTGTTAGACTAGCGGTTTGCGTCGTGACGGCCGGGGTCTGCCGAGGCCTTGCCGTGGAGGAGAACGTCGTGTACGCGATCATCGAATGTGGCGGGCGCCAGGTGAAGATGGACCAGGGCTCCGAAGTGTCGGTCGACCGCATCGACCGGGCGCCCGGTGAAGAAATTACGTTCGACCGGGTGCTCCTGGTTGGCAAGGATGGCGGCGAGGTCCTGGCCGGGGCCCCCTACGTGGCCAACGCCAAGGTCGTGGGCGTCGTCACCGGGGAGGCCAGGGGACCGAAGATCCGCGTGTTCAAGAAGAAGCGCCGCAAGGGCATGCGCCGCACGCGTGGTCACCGGAGCACGCTCACCCGCGTGCAGGTCAAGGACATCGTCGTCTAGGCAGGAGTCGCTGGCGTCATGGCACACAAAAAGGGACAGGGGAGTTCGCGGAACGGTCGCGACAGCCAGTCGCAGCGCCTCGGCGTGAAGCGGTTCGACGGCAACGTCGTGACCGGCGGTTCGATCATCGTCCGGCAGCGCGGTCGGCGCTTTCGGCCGGGCCTGAACGTCGGCCTGGGCAAGGATGACACGCTCTTTGCCAAGGTCGCTGGACGGGTGAAGTTCGAAGACCACGGCGCTCGCGGGCGATTTGTGAGCGTGCTGCCCGTCGAGTCGTGAGCGGTATCGCGACGGGCTCGGCCCGCCGCCGAGCCTGACCGGCCGACTGCCAGACGATGTTCGTCGACGAAGTCGAGATCGACGTCACGGCCGGCAATGGCGGCAAGGGCTGCGTCAGCTTCCGGCGCGAGAAGTTCGTGCCCCGTGGCGGCCCGAATGGCGGCGACGGTGGCCTGGGCGGCTCGGTGATCCTCGAGGCCAGCCCTCACCTCAACACGCTCGTCAATTTCCGCTTTCACAAGGAGTACCGCGCCGAACGCGGCGCGCACGGCCAGGGGTACAACCGTACCGGCCGCGATGGGCGAGACCTCGTCCTCGCGGTACCGATCGGCACCGTCGTCGAAGCCATTGAGGGAGACGAGCCCGTCGTCCTGGGCGACCTCAAGGCGCTCGGTCAGCGCCTGGTTGCCGCGACCGGGGGCAAGGGGGGCTGGGGCAACGCGCGGTTTGCGACGCCGACCAATCGTGCCCCGCGACGCGCCGAGCCGGGATTGCCCGGCGAACACCGGCGCCTGCGGCTGACGCTCAAGCTCCTGGCCGACGTCGGGCTCGTGGGGTTCCCCAACGCCGGCAAATCGACCTTGATCGCGCGGATCTCAGCCGCGCGACCGAAGATCGCGGACTACCCGTTCACCACGCTGACGCCCAACCTCGGTGTCGTGGCGCTCTCCGACGACCGGAGCTTCGTGGTCGCCGACGTGCCGGGCCTCATCGAGGGCGCGCACGATGGGCACGGGCTTGGGCACCAGTTCCTGCGGCACCTCGAGCGCACCGGGGTGCTCGTGCACCTGGTCGACGTGTCGTCTGCGTCGGGACGCGACCCGGTCGACGATTTCGAGGTCATCCGGCGCGAGCTTGCGCTGTTCCCGCTCTCGACGCCTGGCGCCTCGTCCGAGACGACGCGCGCACTCTCCGACAAACCGCAGGTCGTCGCCGCCAACAAGATCGATGTGCTCGATGAGCCGGACAGGCTCGATCGCCTCGAAGCCCACGTCACGGCCCTCGGACTGCCCTTCTTCGCGATTTCCGCGGCCAGCGGCCGGGGCGTTGGTCAGCTGCTCGAGGCGGTGTGGCCGTACGTGGCCGCAGCTCGCGAGCTGGTCGAGGCAACGATCGCCGAGCCGGCGGTCCAACCGTGACCATTCGCCTCGGACTCCTCGGCGGGACGTTCGATCCGATTCACCGGGGCCACCTCGATGTGGCCGTGGCGGCACGCGATGCGCTCGCGCTCGACCGCGTGCTGCTGATGCCGGCCCACGTCCCACCCCACCGCACGCAGGCGCCCCGCGCCTCGGGCTATCACCGCTTCGCAATGGTGGCCCGTGCCATCGCGGGACACGACCGCCTCGAGGCCTGTGACCTCGAGTTGCGTGTCGATGGCCCGTCGTACACGTCCGTCACGCTGGCGCGTCTCGGCGCCCGGGGGTTCGGCCCGACGCAATTGTTCTTCATCACTGGCGCCGACGCGTTCGCAGAGATTGCCACGTGGCACGACTACCCGGCCCTGCTCGACGCCAGCCACTTCATCGTGATCTCGCGCCCCGGCCACGATCACGAGCACGTTCGGGAGCGGCTGCCGGCCCTGGCGGACCGTTTCGTCGAGGTCGCTCCTGGCCGCAACAACCGCATCGTGGCCGAACTGGTCCGTCCGGCGGTGTTTCTGGTCGAGGCGACGACCAGCGCCGTGTCGTCGACAGAGGTTCGCAAACGCATCGAGGGCGGAGCTCCGCTCGACGAGCTGGTGCCCGCCGGTGTCCTGGACCACATCAACCGGCATCGGCTCTACGCGCCGATGACCACGCCGGCAGACGTGTTGCATGACGAAGACTGACCAGCACTCGCACCGGACCGACCGTCTCCCCGATCTGCCCGAGCCCGTGCGGCTCGCCATTCGCGCGGCCTTCGACAAGAAGGGCAGCGACGTGGCCGTGCTCGACCTGCGGAGAGGTGGCGCGTTCACCGACTTCTTCGTCGTGTGCTCCGGCCAGAACAGTCGACAGGTCAAGGCCATCGCCGATGCGGTCGAAGAGGCCCTGCGGAAGGAACTGGTGCGGCCTTCCCACGTCGAGGGCTACAGCGGTGCGGCCTGGGTGCTGATGGACTACTTCGACTTCGTCGTCCATGTCTTCACGCCCGATACCCGAGCCTTCTACGCCCTCGAGCGCTTGTGGGGCAGCGCGCACCGCTACGACGTCTCCGAACGCGACGTGTCGTAGCTGGTGTGCCACGGGTCGGGCACTCCTCGACGCGTGGCTGCTCGTCTCGCTCGGCCCAGCCTGCGCCAGTTGTGGCGCCCTGGTCGACACACCCACCCGCGGACCCGTGTGCGGCGCCTGCTGGGACGGCATCGCCAGGCTGACGCCACCCATCTGTTCCCGCTGTGGGCTGCCACTTCCCTCCTGGCGCGAAACCTGTGGCGAGACGGCCACGTGCGCGCGCTGCCGCCGGAGCCCACGGGTCGTCAATCGGCTGAGGAGCCTGGGGCCCTACGAGGGACGGCTGCGGGAGATCGTGCACGCAATGAAGTACGGACGGCATCGCTCGGTGGCCGGTCGGCTGTCGGCCCTCGTCCGGGCCGAGATGGGGGACGTGCTGGCCGGGGCCGACTGTGTCGTGCCGGTTCCCCTTCACTGGACGCGTCACTGGACCCGCGGCTTCAACCAGGCGGCCGACTTGGCGAAGGGACTCGGCCTGCCGGTCGTGCATGGTCTGGCCAGGGCTCGGCGGACGGCGAGCCAGACCACGCTCTCGTCAGGCCGACGTCACGCCAACGTGAAGGGCGCCTTTGTGGTGCAGCACGGGCGGGTGCCGCGCATCCTGCGCGGGAGGACGGTGGTCCTGGTAGACGATGTGTGCACGACGGGTGCCACGCTCGAGGCGTGCGCGCGGGTGCTCGTCGGAGCGGGTGTGCGCGAGGTTCGCGCGGTTACGGTAGCGCGAGCCGTGCTCGGACGGCGTTGAGCACCGCCGCTTCGACCGTGTCGATGGACGCTTCGCCGTCGACCCTGACCCAGCAGGGGTCGGCAGCCAACCGGGCGTAGCTGGCGCGGACGCGTTCGAGCAGGCCGAGGTCGCGCTCGAACCGGTCGCGGTCGACCCGCTTTCGCCGGAGCGCGCTCGCTGGGTCGATGTCGAGCAGGATCGTCAGGTCGGGCTGCGGCAGGTGGCGCTGCACGGTGAAGAGCCAGTCGGGGTCCAGGCCGCCGGCTTCGCCATACGCCACGCTCGAGGCGAGGTAGCGGTCGCAGAGCACGATGAGCCCCTCGTCGAGCCACGCCTCGATGCGCGGCCGAAACTCGTAGCGGTTGGCGATGAACAGCAACTGGAGCACGTCGGGCGGGTAGTCACGCTCGCCGCCGAGCGCCCGTGCGATTTCCCTCGCGATGGGCGTCTCGTAGTCGGGGAACGCCAGGGCTTCCACGCGGTGCCCCCCGCGCTCGAGGTGCTGGCGCAGCCGGCGCCACTGCGTCTCCTTGCCGCTCTGGTCGAGCCCCTCGAACGCGATGAGCCGGCCGGCTCGCGCGGTCATGCGTCACTCCTCCAGCGCGAGCAGGTCGTCGATCCGCTGGCGTCGCCGCACGACTCGCCAGGCGTCGCCGTCGACCATGACCTCGGCCGGAAGCGGGCGGCGGTTGTAGTTCGACGCCATGACGGCGCCGTACGCCCCCACGTCCATGACGGCCACCAGGTCGCCGACGCGAGGGTCGGGCAACTGGCGGTCGGTGCCGAACGTGTCGCTGCTTTCGCACACGGGTCCCACCACGTCGCACGTCGCGGGGGCGCGGTCGTCGCGGACGACCGGCTGGATGCGATGGAACGCCCCGTACAACGCGGGCCGGAGCAGCTCGGTCATGCCCGCGTCCAGCACGACGAACCGACGTCCGCCCGGGTGGTGCTTCACGTCGACGATCGACGCGATCAAGGCGCCGGCCGGCGCCGTGAGGCTCCGTCCCGGCTCGACGATCAGCGACAAGCCGAGGTCGGCGGTCGCGTGCCGCACGGCCGTCGCGTACGCCTGCAGGTCGGGCGTGCCAGACCCATCGTAGGAGATGCCGAGTCCCCCGCCGACGTCGAGGTGTTCCAGGGGGATTCCTTCCGCGATGACGGTTCGCGCCAGCGCGGCCAGCAGCGTGATGGCGCGCGTGATCGGCTCGAGCGTCGTCATCTGCGAGCCGATGTGGGTGTGAAGTCCGACGAACCGGAGCCCCGGGCGCCTGGCCGCCTCCCTGATGATGGGCAGCGCCTGCTCGAGCGCGACCCCGAACTTGTTGCGTCTGAGCCCTGTCGAGATGTGCGGGTGGCTCCCCGCGTCCACGTCCGGGTTGACGCGCAGCGCCACCCGCGCCCGCGTCCCCGACGCGCGGGCGATGGCGTCGATGCGCTCCAACTCGCCGGGCGACTCGGCATTGATGGCCTTCAGGCCCAGGGGAACCGCTCGCGCCAGCTCGCTCGGCGCCTTGCCGACACCGGTGAACACGATCTGCCCGGCCTGGTACCCGGCGCGCAGGGCCACATCGATCTCGCCGATCGAGTTGGCATCGACGTCGGCGCCAAGATCCCTGAGCAGCCGCACGATGGCCAGCGTGGAGTTAGCCTTGAGCGCGTAGTGAATCGCGTGCGGCACCCCGGCCAGCCCGGTCTCGAGGTCGCGGAATCGCTGGCGGATGACGTGGGCGCTGTAGACGTAGAAGGGCGTGCCCACCGCCGTCGCCACGGTGTCGAGGCGGACACCATCGCTGGTGAGCACGTCGTCGAGATACGAGAATCCGGCCATGAGCGGCTCACCATTCTATGCTGGCGCCCGCGGGGTGATCCACCGAAGGCGCTGGTTTGACGCTCGAAAAACCCGCCTGTTATGATGACCGCCGTCCCGCGTGCCGTGCGCTCACCCTGATGTCTCCGGACTTCTCACCCGCCGCGTCTGCCCAGACAGACGACTTGATCGAGCGTTGCCTCGCCGGCGACCAGGCGGCGTGGTCCGAGATCGTTCGCACCTACTGGCGTCGGGTGTTCAACGTGGCGTACAAGTTCGTCGGCCGGCACGATGAGGCCGAGGACCTGACCCAGGACATCTTTCTGAAGGTCTTCCGGTCGCTGCACACCTTCGACCGACGCGCCAACTTCCAGACCTGGCTCATCAGCGTCAGCCGGAACCTGTGCATCGACCACTATCGGAGCGTCCGCAAGGAACGGGAGACGATCGATCACGGGCACGACTCGCGTGAGCTCGCGTCGGCCTCCCACGATGCGAGCCCGTACGCGCAACTCGAGCACGCCGATCATCGCCTCCTGCTTCGGCAGGCGCTCGAGTTCCTGCCGCCCACGCTGCGGGAGGCGGTGCTGCTGCGCGACATCCGCGAGCTCTCCTACCAGGAGATTGCCGACCGGCTCGACTTGCCCGAGGGCACAGTCAAATCGCGCATCAACCGGGGCCGCCTCGAACTTGCCCGGCAGATCCAGCGTATTCAGGAAGGGGTTCGGCCCGCTGGCGGCGAGGCCCGAGCCGACGACCCCAATACCCCCACGGAGCATCTGGATGAACCTCACGACTGAGCGCCGCAACGATATCGCGATCGTCCGCGTCAGGGAGTCGCGGATGATGTATCCGTTGCTCTCTGACTTCTCCTCCACCGTCACCGATCTCATCGGTCGGGGCGAGCGGCGCGTGCTGATCGACCTCTCGTCGGTGGGATACGTCGACAGCGCGACGATCGGCTGCCTGATGGACCTCTACCGACAGGCCTCGGCGGTCGGGGGCTCGGTGAAACTGGCCGGCGTCCAGCGTCGGGTCGAGACGATGCTCACGATGACGGGCGCGCAGAACTTCATCGAGGTGCACCACGACGAAGCCGCTGCGATGAAGAGTTTCGGGGTGACCGATGCGCACGATTAAGACGACCACCGGCGTCGATGTCGTCCTCGACGGCGACTTGATGACCGTCCTCGAAACGCTCTACGAGGAGGTCACCATCAGGCTCGAGCTCGCCCGGACGTTCGAGGACATGATGCGCGAGATCCACCACCTCGTCGGCCAGATGGACGAAGCCGACCGGCGTGCCTATCTGATCGAGAGCCTGTTCCTCAACACGGTCACCTACGAGAACGAGCGGCTCGGCGCGTACATGCGCAAGCTGAAGTCGAAGGCCGACGGAGCCTCACCGGTCGCCTGACCGGCGGCCGAGATCACCGTCCCGCCCCCGATGTCGCTCAACTACCTGTCGACCCGCTTCACGTGTTCCTGGCCGTGGAACATCCTCGTGCTGCTGTGCGACGGGCGGGTCGTCTGCGGCTGCGCTGACCCCTACGGCACGCGCGTCCTCGGTGACACGCGCACCCACACGCTGGCCGAGATCTGGCGAGGCGAAACCGCCAGCCGGCTGCGGGTCGACCTGAACCACGGCGGATCGTCGTTCTGCGGAGACTGCCCGCTCAAGCTGCCGCTTGCCGACGACGAGAAACCACCGGCTCGAGCGCTCGACGTGTCACCGCTGCCCACACGGCTCTACGTCGAGTGCACGGCAGCGTGCAACATCTCCTGCTTCCAGGCCTGTTGCGCGCCTGAAACCGGGATCACCCGAACGCGTCAGGCCGGGATGCTCGATTTCGATCTCTTCCGGCGCGTGGTTGACGAGGCCGCGCCGACGCTGGTGCGTCTTGATTTCTTCAACTACGGCGAGACGTTCCTGCACAAGCGCGCCGTCGAGATGTGCGAGTACGTCAAGGCCCGATACCCGCACGTCTATCTCTACACGAGCACCAACGGCCTCGCGTTCACCGAGGCATCGGTCGCCCGCCTGGTGCGCTCGGGCATCGACGAGGTGACGTTCTCGATCGACGGCGCCACGCCCGACAGTTACGTGCGCTACCGCCAGCGGGGCGACTTCACGAAGGCCATCGCACTGCTTCGGCACGCGGTCGGCGAGAAGCGGCAGGCCGGTCTGGCCGTGCCGTTCATCAACTGGCGCTACATCCTGTTCCGCTGGAACGACAGCGACCGCGAGATGGCGTTGGCCCGGCGGATGGCGGCCGACATTGGCGTCGACCGCCTGTGCTGGGAGATCACGGACCACCCCGAGGAGGGCTTCTCGCGCCGGTTCGTGCCCGGCAGCACGGAATTCGCGGCGATCAAACACGAGGTGTGGGATGACAACAACCTCGGGAACGCGATCCCCGGTGCCACGCCGCGTGCCCGCATCGAGCTGCGGGGCGTCCCGCGAGGGGCTCCGCTGGTCGGCGAGGCCCGTGGCTCGCTGACCCTGCAGACGCGGGTCCGCAACCTCAGTCAGCGGGCCTTTCCCCACGTCGCGCCGTACGGGCGACGCCTGGTCAGGCTCGGCGCCCAGCTCCGAACAAGCGGCGGGACCCTGCTCGACCGGGACCTCGCGCGCCAGGGGCTCCCGCACGCGTTGGAGGCTGGCGGGCAGGTCGACCTGCCGATCGTGGTGCCGTTGCCCGAGCGGCCAGGGCGATATCAGCTGGCGTTCGATCTGGTGTACGAAGGGATCGACTGGTTCGCCGACTGCGGCTCGGAAGTCACCACGCGGGATCTCGTGGTCGGCTGAGCATCTCGGCCGGCCTTC
>JAFNAJ010000356.1 GCA_017860085.1 Acidobacteriota bacterium
CGGTCCATGAAGAGGTTGTCGGCGACGACACGCGCGGCGAGGCCATCGTCCCACCCCACGATCAGCGTCGAGACGTCGTCCTTGGCGGTGCGCAGGGCCGGTGACGGCTGCACGCGTCGGGGGCGAAGGCCGCCGGTCTGCTCGAGGGCGGCAAACACCTTCTGGAACGTGCCTCCCCACCCGGCATACGTCACGTTGCCCATTGCGATCACGCCAACGCCGTAGTCGGGCAGCCAGAGCATCAACGACCCGTAGCCGGGTAGACCGCCACCGTGGCTAACCGCCACGCCCAGCGTGCAGTGCTGTTGCACGCCGAGGCCGTAGCCGTACCCGCCTGCCGCGAGGAACAGCGGTGCGTCCACGGTGGGTCGTCGCGCCGTGGCAGGCGTCATGCGCCACGCCTGCTGCATCTCGCGCGCCGAGGCGCGACGCACTGGGCCAATCTCGGCATCGTCCCGAGGCGGGAAGGCCGACATCAAGAACGCCACGTAGCGCGCGAGGTCGCGTGTCGACGTCCACAGGCCACCCATCGCGCCGAACGATCCGTGGGCGAGCAACTCCTCGTCCTTCCACCCGTCGTCCTCCCACCGGTACCCTCGAGCGATCCGATCGGACGGCACGTCGGACATCTCGAGCGTGGTCGACGTCATGCCGAGCGGGCGCAGGATGTGTTCCTCGAGGTACTGCGTGTACGGCATTCCTGACGCGCGGCTCACGATCCGACCCAGCATGGCGAAGCCGTAGTTCGAGTACTCGAACCCGGTGCCTGGCACGGTGGAGAACGGGATGCCCTGCCGCATCCAACGCCCCATCGTCTCGTCGCTCTGCGCGAGTTGACGGTCGCCCCACGGGTTGTCCTCGGGGAAGCCTTCCGAGTGCGTCAGCAGGTGGCGAATCGTGAGGACCGGAGAGTCCTTGGTCGGATAGGGCAGGTCGGTCAACTCGGGGATGTAGCGGGCCACCGGGTCGTCGAGCGACAGCTTGCCGTCGTCTCGCAGCTTCAGGATCGACATGGCCGTGAAGCTCTTCGTCATCGACGCGATGCGGAACACCGAGTCGACCGTCACCGGCGCTTTCGACACGAGGTCGCGCATGCCGGTCGTCGTGGTGTGGACGAGTTCGCCGTCGACGATCACGCCCAGCACTGCGCCGGGAATGTGTCGCTGGGCGACGAACGCGGCCACGATCCGTTCAATCTCAGGAAACGCCGTCGACAGCTGGCCAACGCGGTCGTGGTGCGTGAACTGGGGAACAGGCACCGAGCCCTCGGCGATGCGCTGAGGGCGAGCGGCAGCTCCGGACTGTGTGGCCGCTGTTGGCGCCTGGGCCAGGAGGGGCGGAACCGCGCCGAGGAGGAAGACCAGCAATCCCGTCAGACACCCTCGCATGATCGTGCGCCTCCTTCGAGAGAGAGCGAGCTCACTTCGTGACCGGGCTGAAGTCGGTGGTGCCGTTGTCGTAGATGCCTTCCAAACCGACGATGGCACCTGCCTTCTTGACGACCTTCAGGCGGAAATACGGTACCTCATCAAAGCGGAAGATGTCCTCCGTCATGGGAATCATCCGCATCGCCTGGCCGGGATTACGGCGGTAGTAGAGGGCCCCATCCTCGAAGGTGATCACGCGCGGTCCGTAGGTGCCGGCGTACGAGCGCAGCACGTCGGGGCCGACCGTGACGGGGGAGAGGCGTGCCGACAGCCCGTCGAGGGCCCACTGGTACGCACCTTTGATCCGCGGTGCCGGCTCCTTGGCGAGCAGTGTCTCGAGCGCGAGCTTCTGGGCGGTGTCGAGCGCCGCGGCTGCCGGCACCTTCACGTCAGGCTCGACGCCAGTTCCCTCCCAGTTGGTCTTGGACACCGGGTTCACGGCCCGCGCGAACGGGACGCGCATGACGAAGCTGTCGGTGAGCACCTCGGGGCGCACGGGATGCGCACCGCCCCCGGTGGTTTCGCCGACGATGGTGGCGCGCTTGAGGTTCTTGAGGTTGTAGGTGAACTCCTCGGCGCCTGAGAACGTGAAGGTGCTGGTGAGCACGTAGACGGCGGCGTGTGGCATCCGGGTGCCTGGCACGTACGGCAGGGTCCACGTCTGCTCGATCGTGTCGTCGGCGCGGTAGTAGAACGAGTTGAGGTGCCGGGGTTCGCCCTCGAAGAGGTAGCTGGTGAGCACCTGGATCATCTGCGGAGAGCCGCCACCGTTTTCGCGCAGATCGACGATCAACGCGTCGCAATTGGCGAGGAACGCCATGGCGCCCACGGCGACCTTGAAGGCGCCGTCCGCATCGGCGAAGTTGTCGAACTTGAGGTAGCCCACGTTGCCCGGCAGGATCTCCACTTTTCGGAAGCTGTAGTTGGCCATCCGCTGCAGGCGCCGGCGCTCCTCCTCGGCGTTGGCGCTGTCGCGATCGGCGGGGTTCCGTAGTTCGCGGACGCGCTCCGGGTCGAACACGACGCTCAGGTGCCGGTCGCGGCTCACCGAACGCAGGTCGGCGGTGAGCCGCTGGGCGAACTCCGGGCCACCGGTGATGCCGGAGTACTGACCCGCCGCGAGGTTCTTCCTGATGAGCGCGGCCATCTGCTGGGCGACGTCGGGGAAGACGTAAGCCTTCTCGAGCATCGTGGCAGCGGCGTCGACCACGCGTGCTTGCTCCGTGGCGTCGAGCGCAGGCGGCTGGGTCTCGGCCAGGACAGTCGTGGTGAAGAGTAGCGTCACCAGGGCCAGGAACGGTCGCTTCATCGTGTGTCCTCCCAATGCGTCCTCAGACGTGCTCGCCGGTGCCGAGGTTCGGGCCGGCGCCTCCGATCGCGTTGTCGACCTGCGGCCCTCATGGTACGCTGCGGCCGCCCCAGGTTCGAGAATCTTCCCCAGGAGACGGCAATGAGAGGTCGGACGACGGTCGCGCACGGTGTTCGGTCGGTGAGTGGAACTCTGCCGCGACGTCCCGCAGCCGGCGTGGCCCGCGCGGTGCTGTGGCTGACCGTGGCGCTGGTCGCGGGCGGCACGCTGCGGGCGACAGCGCAGGACCCACCAGCAGGGCGCCCCTCCGAGGCCCGGAAGAAGGCGACGTATCGTGTCGGCGGGGGCGCGCGCGACGGGGTCTCGGTGTTCGAGCGCGTCGACTACGTGCAGGTGAAGCCGCTCGAGGCTGGCGAGGTGGACTTCCGCCACTACCATACGTACGAGGAATCCACCTCACTGCTCAAGGCGTGGGCCGCAAAGTACCCGGACCTGGTGGACCTTTACTCGGTGGGACAGTCGCTCGAGGGGCGAGAGATCTGGCAGCTGACGATCACGAACAAGCAGACCGGGAAGGACACCGACAAGCCGGCGTTCTTCATCGAGGGTGGCCGGCACGCGGGCGAGATCAGCGGCATCGAGGCCACCCTCTACTTCGTCCATCACGTGTTGACGGGCGCGGCGACCGATCCGGCGATGCGCGCGCTCCTCGACTCGAGTGCCATCTACGCGCGGCCGCACAACAATCCCGACGGCAACAGCCTCTACCACTCCACGGCGCAAACGTTGCGCAGCACCGTGCGCCCGCACGATAGCGACGCCGACGGGCTCGTCGACGAGGATGCCGGGGAAGATCTCGACGGGGACGGGTTCATCCGCCAGATGCGCAAGTACGTCGGCGAGAGGCAAGGCAACTACGTGAAGGATGCCAACGATCCGAAGGGACGCGCGATGCGCCGCGTGCGCGAGAAGGAGGGCGACTGGGACGTCTACAACGAGGG
>JAFNAJ010000031.1 GCA_017860085.1 Acidobacteriota bacterium
GACAATCCGACGGAGCTGAGCGCGCCGACGGCGCGCCAGTTTGACCCTGGTGTCGGCACTGGATGCGACCGGCCTGCGTCAGCGCAGCGACAGGACGCGTGGCGCCATGCCGAGCGTCTTCGCCGACGCCTCGGCGAGCTCGAACAGGGGGGCCGGGTACACCCCGATGATGATGGTGGCGGCGACCGCGACGGTCAGCGCCACGGCCACACCCGGAGACGGGTGGACGGACGCACTCTCGAGCTCCTCGCGCATCCACATGAAGACCACCACACGCACGTAGTAGTAGAGGGAGATCGCGCTGTTGAGGACCCCGATCACCGCCAGCCACACATACCCGGCCTCGATGGCGGCCGAGAACAGCCAGAACTTGCCCATGAAGCCGGCGGTCGGGGGGATGCCGCCGAGCGACAGCATGAACACGAGCATGGCGAACGCCGCCAGCGGCCTCCTGAAGAACAGCCCGCTGAGGTCCTTCAGTTCGTCGCCGACCACGTCGCGACGCCTGAGCAGGGCCAGCACGCCGAAGGCGCCCATCTGCATGAAGGCGTAGATCATCAGGTAGACGAGCATCGCGGTGACGCCTCGGGGAGTGGCCGTCACGATCCCGATGAGGATGTAGCCCGCGTGGGCAATCGACGAGTACGCGAGCATGCGCTTCACGTTGCCCTGGGTGATGGCCGCGATGTTGCCCACGGTCATCGACAGCACGGCCAGCACGTAGAACAGCCCGCGCCACTCGGGCGCCATCGCCGGCAGGCCCTCGAGGAGCAGGCGCAACAGCATGGCAAACGACGCCGCCTTCGACCCCACCGACAGGAACGCGGTGATGGGCGTCGGCGCCCCCTCGTACACGTCGGGTGCCCACATGTGGAAGGGTACGGCGGCGATCTTGAAGGCCATGCCCGCCGCCACGAGCACCACCGCGAGCTTCAGCGCCAGGCTGTCCGACTGCGTCGCCAGCGCGACGGCCACCTCACGCAGCCGTGTCGTGCCGGACAGGCCGTACACCAGCGACATCCCGTAGAGCAGGATGCCGAGCGAGAACGCCCCGAGGACGAAGTACTTGATCGCGGCCTCGTTCGATCGTCGGTTCGGGCGCAGGAAGCCCGTCAGGACGTAGAACGACACCGCCATGGTCTCGAGCCCGATGAAGAGGGTGATGAGGTCGATCCCGGCCGCCATCACCATCATGCCCAGCGTCGCGCAGAGCACGAGGAAGTAGTACTCGCCGGGCCTCGCCTGCTCGACCTCCAGGTACTGCCTGGAGATCAGCACCGTGATCGCCGCAGCGAGCACGAAGAGGAGCTTGAAGAACGCGCCGAACCCGTCGACTGCCAGGAGGCCGCGCGCGGCGGTCGTCGCGTGGCCCGACAGCGCCACAATCGGCACCGCCGTGGCGACGAGCACGCCGATCGTCAGCCAGCCCAGCCAGTGCTGCCTGCTCCGCCCGGTGAACAGGTCGGCGACGAGCACCACGAGCAGGCCCGTCGTCAGGACGATCTCGGGCAGCAGGAGGACGAGATCGTTCGCGGAGTATCCGGTCGGCATCAGCGTCCCCCGTCGCGCCCAGCCGTCGGCGCCGTGCCGCTTCCGTCGGAGCAGGGCGGTTGGACGAACGCGGGCGCGCCGGCGACCTCACGGGCGGGCGTCGGCGTCTCGCTGCCGCAGTCGGCGGCATTGCGGGCCGTCGCCGGATACGAGCTGTTGACCCGCGACATGACCGCGCGCACCGGGTGCTCGAGCCGCTGCAGGAACGGTGAGGGATACAGCCCGATCCACACCGCCAGGACGATGAGCGGCGCGAAGGTGGCAAACTCGCGCAGGTTGAGATCCGCCAGGCCCTCGTTCTTCGGGTTCTCCACCTTCCCGAACATCGTCCGCTGGTACAGCCACAGCATGTAGGCCGCGCCCAGCACGATGCCGGAGGCCGCGAACGCGGCCCAGATCTTGCTGACGACGAACACGCCCTGGAGGATCAGGATCTCGCCGATGAAGCCGTTCAGCGCCGGCAGCCCAATCGACGACATCGTCATGATCATGAAGACGGTCGCGTAGACGGGCATGATCTTCGACAGCCCGCCGTACTCGGAGATCTCGCGCGTGTGCCGGCGCTCGTAGACGATGCCCACGATCAAGAAGAGCGCCCCCGTGGAAATGCCGTGGTTGATCTGCTGCAGGATGCTGCCCGTGATACCCACCGGCGTCAGGGCGAACATGCCGAGCATCGCCATGCCCAGGTGGCTCACGCTCGAGTAGGCCACGAGGCGCTTCCAGTCGTGCTGCGCCATCGCGCACAACGCGCCGTAGACGATGCCGATGATGGAGAGCGCCACCATCATCGGCACGAACGCCTGCGTGGCGTCAGGCAGAATCGGCAGGCTGAACCGCACGAACCCGTACGTGCCGAGTTTCAGCAGGATGGCGGCCAGGATCACCGAGCCCGCGGTGGGGGCATCCGTGTGCGCGTCGGGCAGCCAGGTGTGGAACGGGAACATCGGCACCTTGATGGCAAACCCGAGGAAGAAGGCCAGGAAGATCCACCACTGGGTGTTGGCCGGCAGATCGAGTTGGTGGAACCTCGTGATGTCGAAGCTGTACACCCCGGTGAGGCTGTAGTCGTAGAAGTACAACGCGAGGATGCCGAGCAGCATCACCACGCTGCCGACCAGGGTGTACAGGAAGAACTTGATGGCCGAGTAGAGCCGCCGGTCGCTGCCCCAGATACCGATGAGGAAATACATCGGCACCAGCATCACTTCCCAGAACAGGAAGAACAGCAGGAAGTCGAGCGACACGAACGCGCCGAGCATGCCGGTCTGCAGCACCAGCATGAAGACGTAGAACTCCTTCACCCGCTCGGTGATGGCCGTCCACGACGAGAGGATGGCAATGGCCCCGATGAGGGTCGTCAGCAGCACCATCAGCGCGCTGAAGCCGTCCACGCCGAGGAAGTACTCGGCTCCGATCGACGGGATCCACGGCGCACGCTCGACGAACTGCCACCCCGGGTCGGCGAGGTCGAAGCGCGACCAGAGCGGTAGCGACACGAGGAAGCCGAGGAACCCGAACACGTTCGCGATCCAGCGAATCGTGTCGACGCGCTGCTTGTTGACGAAGAGCAGCAGGATCGCGCCGACGAGCGGCGTGAACAGGA
Organism: Acidobacteriota bacterium; assembly: GCA_017860085.1. Classification (GTDB taxonomy): domain Bacteria; phylum Acidobacteriota; class Vicinamibacteria; order Vicinamibacterales; family JAFNAJ01; genus JAFNAJ01. The sequence goes on from JAFNAJ010000031.1 coordinate 3,158, forward strand.
CGATGGAGAGCAGGGGGAAGTCAGCGGGCATAGTCGGGCTCGTTCCAGCCGGGCGCTACCGCAACACCAGGTAGGCGCTCACCAGCGCGAAAACACCAATCATCATCAGCAGGGCGTAGGTCTGCACGAGGCCGGTCTGCATCCGGCGGAATCCGAGGCTCGCCTCGCGCAGGGTGGCCCCTGTGCCGTTGACGAGGCCGTCGACGATGTACTGGTCGATGAGCCCCGACACCCAGGCCGAGAACCGCGTGGTCCAGCCCGAGCCGTTCACCGCGCCGTCGACGACGAGCGCGTCGAACCTCCACGACACGCGGGCGAGGAGCAGCGTGCCGCGCACGACGGTCGCGTGATACAGCTCGTCGATCCAGTACTTGTTCAGCAGCGTCCGGTAGGCCAGCGGCACGCGCTCGGCCAGCCGGTCGGCCGCGCCCGGCTGCTGCACGTAGAGCCGTCGCCCTACCGCGATGCCGGTCAGGGCGACCACGACGGAGAACGCCATCAACCCGAGCTCGCCCGCCGTGGAGAGGTGCGGGGCCTCGTGGGTCCCCTCGGGCGCGGCGGTCGCGGCGGCACGCTCGACGGCCGCGCTGCCCTCCCCGTGCGATGCGGATGTCGCCGCTTCGTCGGACGGAGCTGTCGCCGCCGCGTGAACCGCGCCCCGTGGCTCGAAGCTCGGGGCCAGGAAGTGCTCGATACGGTTGGCGCCACCGAGTGCCGCGGGGATCCCCACGAACCCGGCCACCACGGCCCCAGCCGCCAGCAGGATGAGCGGCACCGTCATCATGCGCGGCGACTCATGCGGCCCGTGCCACGCGCCGTGGCCGTGACCGGCGTGATCGTCGTGACCGTGCGCCGGGTGCCCGCCGTGCGCGTCGGCTCCGGGAAATGCAGGCCCGCGGTACGCGCCGAGGAAGGTCATGGCCACGAGACGGAACATGTAGAAGGCCGTCATGCCCGCGGTGATCACGGCGAGGACCCAGATGACCTTGTGCCCCAGAAACGCCCGGTAGAGGATCTCGTCCTTGCTGAAGAACCCCGAGAAGGGTGGGACGCCGGCGATCGCGAGCATGCCCACCATCATCGTGGCGTAGGTGACCGGCAGGTAGCGCTTGAGCGCGCCCATCCGCCGCATGTCCTGCTCGCCGCCCATGCCGTGGATGACCGAGCCGCTCCCGAGGAACAGCAGGGCCTTGAAGAAGGCGTGCGTCATCAGGTGGAACGCGGCCGCGGCAAACGCTCCAACGCCGGTGGCCAGGAACATGTACCCGAGCTGCGAGACGGTCGAGTACGCCAGCACGCGCTTGATGTCGTTCTGCACCAGGCCGATCGACGCCGCCATGAGCGCGGTGAGCACCCCGATGAGCGCCACCACCATCATCACGTCGGGCGCCTGCGAGAACAGCACGGCGTTGCGGCACACCATGTAGACGCCCGCCGTCACCATCGTCGCTGCGTGGATCAGGGCCGAGACCGGTGTCGGGCCCTCCATCGCGTCGGGCAACCAGACGTAGAGAGGGATCTGCGCGCTCTTGCCGGTGGCGCCGACGAAGAGGAGCAGACAGATGGTGGCCAGCACACCCGTGCCGGCCGCGGCGGCCACGGCCGGCGCCATGTCCTGCACGGCCCGGAAGTCGAGCGTGCCGAAGGTGTAGAACACGAGGAACATGCCGAGCATGAAGCCGAAGTCGCCGATGCGGTTGACGATGAAGGCCTTCTTGCCGGCGTCCGACGCGCTCTTCTTCTCGTACCAGTAGCCGATCAGCAGGTACGAGCACAGGCCCACGCCCTCCCACCCGACGAACATCACGAGGAAGTTCGAGCCGAGCACGAGCGTGAGCATGAAGAAGCAGAACAGGTTCAGGTAGCAGAAATAACGGGCGTAGGCCCCGTCGGACTCGGCTGCCATGTAGGCCACCGAGTAGACGTGGATCAGGAAACCAATGCCGGAGACGACGAGGATCATCAGCGCCGAGAGCGGATCGAGCCGCAGCGCCCAGTCGACCGCGAAGGTCCCGATGCCCCGTGCCGTCTCGAGCGCCAGCGGCGGCACCCAGGCGGCCACGGTGACCGTGATCTCCCTGGCGTCGGCCGGCCGCCGCAGCAGTTCGACAAATGCGGCCACCGACAAAACGAACGCCGCGGCCATCGTCGAGCACGCCACCGCCGCTGCCGCGCGTTTGCCGAAGAAGCGGACGCCCGCCACGCCGTTGAGCAGCGCGCCGGCAGCCGGCAGGAGCGGAATCAATGGAAGATAGCTGTCAGCCATCAGCGTTCAGCACTCGGCGCTCTCACCCAATCCCCGAGAACCCGTGGAGCCCCAGAACCGTCAGAGTCTCCGCTCACCAGCGCATCAACGTGATCTCATCCACGTTGACGGTTTCCTTGTTGCGATAGAACGCGAGGATGATGCCGAGCCCGATCGCGGCCTCGGCCGCGGCCACCGCCACGACGAACAGCGCAAACACCTGGCCGACCACGTGCTGCCACTGCTGCGAGAAGGCCACCAGGTTGATGTTGACCGCGTTGAGCATCAACTCGATCGACATGAAGATGACGATCAGGTTGCGCCGCACGAGCACGCCGATCAAGCCGATGCTGAACAGCGCGGCAGACAGGACGAGATAGTGGGCCGGGGTAATTGGGGTCACGGCTCTTTCTTCGCCAGGACAATCGCGCCGATCATCGCCACGAGCAGCAGGATCGAGGCGACCTCGAACGGCACGAGGTAATCGACGTACAAGGACCAACCCACCTGCTCGACGTTGCCGACACCGGGCGCTGCCGCAGCCGGTGCCGCCCCCGTCGCGCGAGGCGCAAAGCCGTACAGGAGGATGGCGACGAACTCGGCGAGCACCGCCCCGCCGATGAGCAGGCCCATCCGGTCGCGACGCCGGGGGTCGACGTGCGTTTCAGGCCCCCGCTTCAGATTCACCAGCATCACCACGAACAAGTACAGGACGACGATCCCGCCTGCGTAGACGAGCACCTGAATCACCGCAAGGAACTCGGCCTGGAGCAGCACGTAGAGCATCGCCACGCACAGGAAGTTGGCCACCAGGAAGAGCACGGCATGCACCGTGTTCTTCGTGCTGACCACGAGCACCCCCAGTGCGAGGATGAACGCCGCCAGCGTGTAGAAGGCGATGGTCACCGCGGTGTCCTCCTACAGCACGACGACCGCAATCGCCGTGACGATGACGTTGGCGATCGCGAGCGGGATCAGCACCTTCCACCCAAGGCGCATCAGTTGGTCGTAGCGGTACCGCGGCAACGTGGCCCGCACCCAGAGGAAGACGTACAACAGCACGAACGTCTTGAGCAGGAACCAGATCCAGCCGGGAACGATGTCGAGCAGGCCCAGTGCCGCCACCGACGGGAACGGCCGGAGCCACCCGCCGAAGAAGAGCGTCGTCGCCACGGCCGCGATCACGATCATGTTGGCGTACTCGGCCAGGAAGAACAGCGCGAAGCGGATGCCGCTGTACTCGGTGTGGAATCCGCCGGTCAGCTCCTGCTCGGCCTCCGGCAGGTCGAACGGCGCGCGGTTGGTCTCGGCGAGCCCGCCGACGAAGTAGATGAAGAACGCCAGGGGCTGGGCGAAGACGAACCAGAGCCCCCGCGCCTGCTGCGACTCGACGATCTCGACCATGCTGAGGGAACCGGCCATCAGGATCATGCTCACGAGCGTCATCGTGACCGCGACCTCGTAGCTGACCAGTTGGGCCGACGCGCGCAGGCTTGCGAGCAGGGGGTACTTGCTGTTGGACGCCCACCCGCCCAGGATCGTGCCGTAAATGCCCAACGACGCGATCGAGACGATGTAGAGCAGGCCGACGTTGATGTCGGCCACGTGCAGCGGCATTCGGATGCCGAACACGTTCGTCTCGGGCCCGAACGGGATGACCGCGAACACGACGAGCGCCGGCACGAGGACGATGATCGGGGCCAGCGTGTAGACCCAGCGATCCGCGCGGGCGGGCGTGATGTCTTCCTTGATGATGAGCTTGATCACGTCGGCGACCGGCTGCAGCAGGCCGTGAGGCCCCACGCGCATCGGGCCGAGCCGCACCTGCACCCAGGCCTGCACCTTGCGTTCGAGCAGCACGAGGTACGCCACGGCCGTCAGAATGCCGACGAGCAGCACGGCGATCTTCACGAGCGGAACAACGAGGGTCTCGATCATGCGCGATGCCCGATGCCTGTCACCGATCCACCTCGCCGAGCACGATGTCGATCGTGCCGATCAGCGCGACCACGTCGGCCACCAGGTGGCCGCGCACGAGCTTCGGCAGCACCTGCAGGTTGCAGAACGACGGCGGCCGCACCCGGAAGCGGTAAGGCGACAGCGACTTCCCGTCGCTGGCGATGAAGAACCCAATCTCGCCCTTCGGCGACTCGATCGCGTGGTACGTCTCGCCGGCGGGCGGCTTGATGAGCCGCGGCACCTTCCCCATCACCGGACCTTCGGGCATGCCGTCGAGCGCCTGCCGGATGATCCGCGTCGACTGCTTGAACTCCTCGAGGCGCACGAGGTAGCGATCGTAGGTGTCGCCCGCCGCCCCCACCGGGATGTCGAACGCGAACTCCTCGTAGGCCGCGTAGGGCTCGTCCTTCCTGACGTCGCGCATGACGCCCGAGGCGCGCAGCGGGGGTCCACAGAACCCCATCGCGATGGCGTCGGCGCCCGAGATGACGCCGATGTCGCGGGTCCGCTCCAGCCAGATCCGGTTCTGAGTCAGGAGCTGTTCGTAGTCCACAATCTTCTGGTCGACGATGTCGCAGAACTCGCGCACCTTGCGGTCCCAGCCGACCGGCAGATCGGCCGGCAGCCCGCCCACCCGCCTCGAGTTGTAGGTGAGGCGCGCGCCGCAGTACTCCTCGAACAGGTCGAGCACCAGCTCCCGTTCGCGGAGGCAGTAGAGGAACACCGTCACCGCCCCGATGTCCATCGCGTGCGTGCCCAACCAGACCAGGTGGCTGGCCAGCCGCTGCAGCTCCGCCAGGACCGTTCGAATGTACTGCGCGCGGCGGGGCACCTCGAGTCCCATCAGCTTCTCGACGGTCTCGCAGTAGCCCAGGTTGTTGGTGGCCGCGGCCACGTAGTCCATGCGGTCGGTGAGCAGGACGATCTGCGTCCAGTCACGGCTCTCGCTCAGCTTCTCGATCCCGCGGTGCAGGTAGCCGATCACCACGTCGGCGTCGACCACGCGCTCGCCATCGAGACGGAGGATGAGGCGCAGCACACCGTGGGTGCTGGGATGCTGCGGCCCCATGTTGATCACCAGTTCGTCGGTGTCGAACTGGACGGGGGTCCGCGTCGCGGTCACGGGATGGGGGTCGGTCATTCGAACTCAGCCTCGCGCGCCGCGTTGCGGAGCTTGAGCCACTCGAGGGGATCCTCGAGCAGCAGCTCGCCCGGCCCTTCAAGCGGGTAGTCCTTCCGCTGGGGATGCCCCTGCCAGTCGTCGGGCATGAGAATCCGCCGCAGGTCGGGATGGCCGTCGAAGCGGATCCCGAACATGTCGAAGACCTCGCGCTCGAACCAGTTGGCCGCCGGCCAGATCCCTGTGACCGAGGGGGCCGCTTCGCCGTCCTTCAGTCGAACCTTCAAGCGCACGCGCCGACGGTGCGGCACCGAGTACAGGCAATACACGAGGTCGAAGCGCTCGGCACGGGGTGGCCAGTCGACCGCCGTGAGGTCGGAGCAGAAATCGAAACGCGACTCGGGAGTGTCGCGCAGCCAGGTGGCCACCTCGACGAGCCGGTCGCGCGGGACGATGAGCGTCCAGTCGCCCACCCAGTAGCTCACCTGGCTGACGCCGCCCGGACACGCCTGCTCGAGCGGCGCGAGGTAGTCTGGCCGCGCGAGGTCGTCCGGCGGGGCCTGGTCGGGAGGCCCGGGCGGCGCCGGCGGCGCCTTCGCCTCGGCCTTGGGCGCCGGCGGTTTGGGCGCCGGCTTGGGTAGTGCTGAAGGCGGGACAGGTGGCTCAGCGGGTTCCATGGATCCTCAGTCGCGTCGGGTGCACAGTGCGCCGCGGCACCCCACGATGCTCGCTCACGCCCACTCGAGCGCGCCTTTTCGCCAGGCGTAGGCGTAGCCGACGATCAGAATCCCGAGGAACACCATCATCTCGACGAGCCCGAACAGCAGGAGCTCGTCCATGATCACCGCCCAGGGATACAGGAAGACCGTCTCGATGTCGAAGATGACAAACAGCATCGCGACCAGGTAGTAACGGATGCTATACCGGTCGCGGGCGTCGGTCAGCGGCTCGATGCCGCACTCGTACGGCTCGAGCTTGACCCGGTTGAACTTCGACGGGCTGACGGCCCAGGCGAACCACAGCAGTGCGATCGCGAAGCCGATCGCCACGAGAATGAAGATCAGGATCGGAACGTAGGCGTCCAGCATCTGGGACCTGGCTCGCGGCCAGGGGTGGGCAACAAGTGGACCTGTCGCGCGCGGCCCCGACAGACGCTCGGATCCGCGCCGCGGTTCGTTATAGCACGCGCTCCGGAGACCGTCAACGAAGCGCGCCGCGCCCAGAGGCCGCTGACCCGCACCCGGCAGAGGCGGTCTCGAGGCCCCGCGGTATACTGGCGTAAAGCAAATGCTGTTCACCACTTCCGTTCGACCAATTCTCCGCGCGTCGCACCTGGCCGCGGCCGGTCTGGTGCTGGCCGTGGCCGCCTCAGGCGCCCCACACGCGGCGGCCCAGGCCACCGAGCACCATGTCTATGTCAGCGTGCTGGATCAGCAGGGTAACCCGGTGACCGAGGTGACGCCGGCCGACCTCAAGGTCACAGAGGACGGCGTCACTCGGGAGGTCCTGCGGGTGGGACCCGCGACGACACCCATGGAGGTGGTCCTGCTCGTGGACAACAGCGCGGCCACTAGCGCGGACACGATGTTCTTCCGCGACGCGCTCGAGGCGTTCGTGGCCGGGCTGGACGACCGCCACGCGATTGCCCTGGTCACGTTGGGCGACCGGCCAACCCTGGAGCTTGGCGCCACAACGAACACCGAGGCGATCCGCAAGGCCATCGGCCGCCTCTTCCCGCGACCGGGCAGCGGAACGTACCTGCTCGACGCCGTGCGGGATACGACGAAGGGCTTCACGAAACGCAAGCCGGCGCGCCCTGTCATTGTCGCCGTCCTGCGCGAGGACGTCGAGTTCAGCACGGGCGACCACGTCTCCATCCTGACCGATCTGCACGAGACCTTCGCCGCGTTTCACGCCGTGGTGCTCAACACGCCGGCCGACCCGAGCATCGGCACCAACGAGTGGCGCGAGCGCGCGCAGCTGATCGACCGCGGCACGATCGAAACGGGCGGACGCCGTGTCAACCTCATTTCGAACCTCGGCCTTAAGGACGCCATGGTCGCCCTGGCGACCGAGCTCAACGCCCAGGTCGAGGCGGTGTTCGCGCGGCCGGCCTCGCTCGTTCCGCCGCGGCGGACGACCGTGTCCTCGGCACGCGAGGGATGGACAGCTCGCGGCACCCTGGCGCGCCCGCTCTCAGGCCAGGTCCAATGAGATCGCGTCGCTCGGCGGCGGCCATCGCCGTCGTGTGTGGCCTGCTGGTCGGACCCGGCCGCGATACCTCGGCCCAGGCCACACCCCCGGCATCGCAGCGACCGTCCTTTCGCGCGGGCGTCGAACTCGTCTCGCTCAACGTCACCGTCACGGGCAGGAGCGGCAATTACCTCACAGACCTCGGCCAGGACGACTTCGCGGTCTTCGAAGACGGGGTGAAGCAGGACGTCGAGTTCTTCTCGCGCGCCCAGTTGCCGATCGCGCTGGCCCTGCTCCTCGACACGAGCGCGAGCATGGAAGACAAGCTGGCCACGGCACAGGAGGCAGCCGTGGGTTTTGCCCGGCGCCTCCGGCCGAACGATGCCGCGTCGGTGATCGACTTCGACAGCCGGGTCACCATTCTCCAGCCGTTCACGAGCGACGCGGCCAGCCTCGAGAAGGCAATCCGAGACACCGCGGCCGGCGGCTCGACCTCGCTCTACAACGCCATCTACATCGCGCTGAACGAGATCAAGAAGAGCCGCGCCAAGTCGGCCGACGACGTGCGCCGCGAAGCGATCGTCGTGCTCTCGGACGGCGAGGACACCTCGAGCCTCCTGCCGTTCGAGGAAGTGCTCGAGCTGGCCAAGCGGTCGGAGACGTCAATCTACGCGATCGGGATCCGCTCGAAGCACCCCTTTGAGACGTCTCGGGGATTCAAGGAGGCCGACTTCGTGCTGCGCCAGTTGGCGCGCGAGACTGGCGGCCGGGCGTTCTTCCCCACCGAGGTCGCGGAACTGCCTGACATCTACACCCAGATCGCCGACGAACTGGCCAGCCAGTACACGCTCGGCTACACCTCCAAGAACGCCCGACGGGACGGAGCCTGGCGGCGGCTCGTCGTGCGCGTCAGCCAGCCCGACGCGCTGGCCCGGACGAAACAGGGCTACTACGGCCCACTGCCGGTCAAGTAGCGATCCCGCCCCCCGCCTCCTGCGGGCCCGCATGGGACTATACTGACGCCGGTATGACGGGAATGGTCTATATCGTCGGCGCCGGCCCCGGTGACCCCTGGCTCATCAGCGTCCGCGGTCAGCGATACCTCGCGCTGGCCGACGTGGTCGTCCACGACACGGTCGTCCATCCGCGCATCCTCCGCCTCGCGCGGCCCGACGCCGAGCGGATCGATGTCGGCTCGGCCGCTCCGCAGCCTCTGCAGCAGGAAGCCATCAGCCTGTTGATCGCCGAGAAGGCCCGGGAGGGTCGCACCGTGGTGCGGTTGAAGTGGGGCGACCCCTACGTGTTCGACAGCGGCGGCAAGGAAGCCCTGTTCCTGCACGAGCAGGGGGTGCCCTTCGAAGTGGTACCTGGCGTGACCATGCCCGTGGCGGCACCCTGCTACGCCGGGGTGCCCGTGACCTATCCGGGCGCCGGCGACACGCTCACGTTCATTCGGGGGCACGAGGACGGCAGCAATGCCCCGCCGCGCCTCGACTGGGACGCCCTGGCCCGCCTCGAGGGCACGATCGTCTGCTATGCGGGTCCGCGCCAACTCCTGGGCGTCGTCGACGAACTGATGGCCCACGGCCGATCGCCCGATGACTGGACCGCCGTCATCTACAACGGGACACTGCCGTCACAGCGCACCCTTCACGGCACGCTCGGCGCCATCCGCGCGAAGCTCGAGCGGCTCCCCGAAGCGCGCGACCCGGGCATCCTCGTCGTGGGACCAGTGGCCGGCCTTCGCGAGTACCTCCGCTGGTTCGACGCGCGGCCCCTCTTTGGCAAGCGGGTGCTCGTCACGCGGTCGAGGGAGCAGGCAGCCGAGCTGGTCGACCTGCTCGAGCAGTTCGGCGCGGAGGCCGTCGAGGCCCCGGCGATCCGCGTCGTGCCCCCTGACGATTTCCAGAGTCTCGATCTCTCCTGCGCCGACGCGGGCACATTCGACTGGATCGTCTTCAGCAGCGAAAACGCGGTCGACGTCTTCATGCGCCGACTGTTGGCCGGTACCTGCGACGTGCGCGATCTGAAGGGCCCGCGCTTGTGCGCCATCGGGCCCGCCACGGCCGACCGGCTCGCCCGG
>JAFNAJ010000032.1 GCA_017860085.1 Acidobacteriota bacterium
ACACCAGACAGCTCACCGAGGAAGACCGCGAGAACTGGGCCGACGGGCTGCGCGACGCCCTGCGATCCGAGCGAGAAGAGGCACATCAGACGCGACAGCGGGCGCGTGCCGAAGTCGAAGCGTGCGAGACCCGGCGGCGCAAGCTCACCGACCGGCTGGCCTGGGTTCGTTCTTCAGCGACTTAAGGCGTTACGGGCGTCGGAGGGAGGTTTGGTGGACCTGACCGGGTTCGAACCGGTGACCTCCTGAATGCCATTCAGGCGCGCTCCCAACTGCGCCACAGGCCCACGGCAGGACGACGCGAACGCCTGATTGTAGCGTAGCGTCGTCGGCCCGGTCAAAACCCTGGCGCGCACCACCGCGGGATCAGGTCTCGACCCGCGCGATGCGCGCGTAGTCGTCTGGCGTGTCGACGTCGGCGCAGACACCCGGATCGTCAACCGGGACGTCGTGCACGGCATCGCCGAGTGCCCGCACGACAGCGCGCGCACCGGCGTCCACTGGTACCGCCCAGAGCGCGCCGAACACCTCGCTGGCGAAGATCACCGGGTGCCCGTGCCGCCCCTCGAAGACTGGTCGCACCACGGGGGCACGGACCTGCGCCCAGGCATCGATCAGCCGGCGCACCGTTTCCGCCTTCACGAGCGGGTGATCGACGAGCGTCACGAGGACCGCCGCGATGCCCGGATGGTCCACGACGTGCAGCGCCGCGCGGAGCGAGGCGACCTGCCCGTCCGCGTGCTGCGCGTTGTGCACCACGCGCACACCCGGCATGGCGAGCGTTTCCACGGCCTGCCGGATCTCGGCATCGTGAGCGCCGGTGACGACCACCAGGTCGTCGAGGCCCGACGCGCGGAGCGTCGTGAGCACCTGCGAGAGAAACGTCCCCGCGCCCAGGGGCAGGAGCGCCTTGGGAGAACCCATGCGCGTCGAGGACCCTCCGGCCAGCACCACGCCTGGAATGAGGACCGTCGTCCGATCACGCGATACAATCGAGGTCATGTCCGACCAGTGGCCTCAGCTCCGTTGCCAGCGGTGTGGCACGTCGATGGATCTGCGCGATCCAGCGCCCGGCTCACCCTACCAGCCCGTGCAGTTCTGGGTGTGCGCCCGGTGCGGCCGCCATTTCTGGACCACGTACCCGCAGGCCAAGGAGAAGCCGGCTCCGGACGCCGCCGCCTCCGCCTGATTGTCGCAGAGGCCGACCGCGTATGCACTGCTCATCCCGTCACGCGCCGTTGAAGCCCTCCCGGGCGGTGGCCCTCACTGCCGGGGTGCCCGGCTCATGTGCGTTTCCGAGCGAACCCGACGAACTGGACGACGACGAAGACGACGACTGGGACGAGGACACCTCCAACGGTGAGGACGAGGAAGAGGAAGGGGAGGAGGAGTGGGGCGACCCGGAGTCCGACGAGCAGTGGGACGTCGGGGGCAATGGCGCTAAGTGGCGGCCCTGGCTTGACTTCTCGCGCTCGACTCCCTAAACTGGCCTCGACTTCACGCAGGCTCGCAGGCCGTGTCGCGTTGGCTGCGTGAGCCATCGGGCTGCAGGGCTCGAGGCCGTGCGGGTCGCGGTCGTCCGGTTTTCGGCGTCTCGTTCCCTCCGTGAAACGGGCCGCACGCTCGCCGGCCCCGTTTTTTCCCGTTGCCCACAGTCCCGTTACGAGGTGCGCCTCGGGACGTTCGTCGAGGGAGGAACAGTATGCCGACTGGCACCATCGCAAGGCTGCTAATCGACAAGGGTTTCGGCTTCATCCGTGACGAGGGTGGTGTCGAGCACTTCTTCCACCGGTCATCGGTGCGTGGGGTCGTCTTCGAACTGCTCCGCGAAGGTCAGCGCGTGGAGTTCATCACCGAGGACTCGCCGAAAGGACCCCGCGCGGGGGAAGTCCGACTCATCGAAGGCTGAGCGCACCGGAAGCGAACGGGGCCCGGTGGCCCTCCCGGTCTTCAAAACCGGTCGCTTCTCGCGATAGCGAGAGGGCTGGGTTCGACTCCCAGGCGCTTCCGCCACAGCCCATCCACACGCCGCGTTCGAGCGGGGGGCGTTGCGGTCTCACGCGAGCCACTTCAGGAGCGCGACGGTGTCGGCCAAGTCGTCGAACACCTCGTCTGCGCCGCTCGCTCTGAGCGTCGTCGCGTCATAGGGGCCCGTCGCCACGCCAAGGGCCCGCGCCCCGACCGATTTGGCGCAGGCCACGTCGTAAGGCGTGTCGCCCACCACGAACACCGCGTCGACACTCGAAGGGCACACACCTCGCCTGTGCGCCGTCTGCAACGCCTCGGTCATCAGGGTGTTGCGGTCGGTCGTCGTTCCGCCGAACACGCCCCAGCCGAAGTAGCGCCACAGGTTGAAGTGCTCGAGCTTGATGCGGGCACCTTCCTCGAGATTCCCCGTCAGAAGGGCCAATTCGACCGAGGGCCGCTCACCGAGGGCTTCGAGCAGGGGACGCACGCCCGGCAGGACCCCCTTGTCAGGCCGATCCTCGGCGATGGCCCTCGACAAGTGCGCCAAGTAGCTCTCGCGAAGCCGATCGAGCGGGGCGCGGTCGACGTGACCGGACGGGTCGGCGCGACGCAAGGCATCTTCGAGAATGGCGCGATCGGTTCGACCCGCAAAAGCGATTCCCTCGAGCGCCCCCTCGACGCCCAACACGTCGCAGAATGCCAGGTCGAGCGCGCGCAGGCCGGCACGACCGGTGAGCACCAGCGTGCCGTCGATGTCGAAGAGCACGAGTTTCTGCATGGACGACGCTATACTACTCTCTTGTCCCGCATCACGCGGTCGCGCCCGGCACCGTCGCTCGGTGCGTGGCACGATGTCTCGTCGAGGAGGAAGATCGACATGCTTGTTGACACACGCGCGCTTGCCATACTGGCCTTCGCACTCGCCGGCCCGTCGGTGGTCGGTGCCCAGGCCCCTGCGGCCCATGCGGGTCACGACGCGACGACCCACGCCGCCCGGCCTCAACAGGGGCCCGCGGAGCACGGCACCGTGGTCGCCAGGGCGTCGGCCGACATCGCCGGCAAGGGCATCACGGGCTCAGTCGATCTCATCGAGTACAAAGCGGGCACTGCCACGTGGGTGCAGGTGAGCCTCTCCGCACAGGGGCTCACGCCGGGCCTGCACGGCGTGCACCTTCACGAAGTCGGCGCCTGCGAGCCCGATTTCGGCGCGGCGGGCGGCCACTTCGATCCGGGCCCGGCGAGCAACCCCGACCCCGACGCGAACCATCCGTTTCACATGGGCGATCTGCCCAACCTCTCGGTCGGCGACAGCGGCCAAGGAAGTTTCGTGGCGGCAACGACCCGCGTGACGCTGTCGGACGGACCGCTCACCGTCTTCGACGGCAACGGGACCGCCATCATCATCCACGCGAATCCGGATCAGGCCATCACGGGTCCGTCCAAGTCCGGCGTGAGCGGCGGACCGCGCGTGGCGTGCGGTGTCTTGCGAAAGCGGTAGCTGAGGGCCTGATTAGAACCAGCGTCGCCAACCCCTGGCATTCGTCAGCACGCCCGTCCCGCCCTGCAGGCGATACGCGCGATCGGCCACGAGGTCGGCAAACTCGACGTCACCGGTGACCGCCACCAGGGTCAGGTTGCGGCGCTCGCTCACGGCCCGAACCGTGACCGCGAACGGCGCGACCGAGTCGCGCGGCATCGACACGGTCGGGTGCTCCATCAGGAGCACCTTCGGCTGGAGTGCCAGCGCGCGCGCCAGGTGGGCACGCATCCGAACGTCGGGTGGTGCCTGGCCAGCCAGACCCGCGAGAGCGTCGGCGCCGAGGCCCACTTCGTCGGCGAGGCTGCGAATGCGTGCGCGCAAGTCTCCGGCCATCTCGTCGATCTCGAGCGTGAACGGCAGGGCCAAGTTCTGCTCGAGCGTCATCCCCTCGAGCAGCACGGCCCGGGGCGAGACGATGCCAAAGCGCTCGAGGAAGGCGAGCCACTCCTCCTCTGACCGAATGTCGGCCGTGAGCCGGCCGAACACGCGCACCTCGCCGGTGTCCCCCAGGATGCCCCCGTTGAGCAGGTTGGTGAACACCTCGGCGGCAGTCGCATCCAGGCCGGCGATGGCCACGCGCTCCCCTTCGCGCACGACCAGACGCTTGAGCCTGAGCGGTCGCAGGCCCTGGTAGCTCTTGACGAGGTCGCTGACCTCGACTGCCGTCGCCGTCTCGGGTGCCGTCACCGCGTCACGATCGCCCCTCAGTTCGTCCTCCTCGACACCCTGTTAGACGCACGAAGCCGGCTGGCGGTAGCCGGCGTCACCCGCGCGGCGCGCCGCGCGGCGACCGCGCCCCTATCTTTCGACCCCGACTGGTCCGTTCGACGAGCGCTCGGTACTCCCGCTGCAGGATCTCGAGGTGGGTGCGCTCCTCCTCCGCAAACTCGAGGAAGATGCGCTTGCCCTCCGAGTCCTCGAAACGTTCGCCATAGCGCTGGAAGAACTCGTACGATCCCTGCTCGCACCGGATGCCGATGAGCAACGCTTCGCGGTCGTTCACGCCTCGCGCGAGTTCGTCGACGCCAGCAGCAAAGAGGCCACTGGCCGCACTCTTGAAGAACAGGAAGGTCGGTCGCGCCTCGAGATCGGGATCCGTGGCCTTCAGGTCACGATATCGGGCCTCGAGCGTGGCCAGGTGCTCGCGCTCCTCGCCTGCCAGTCGGATGAACACGTCGTGCCCGCGACGGCCGCGCGTCAGGCGCGCCGCGCGCTCGTAGAACTCGAGGCCGCTCCGCTCGGTCGCGATCGCCACGCGCAACGCGTCGCGCGCAAAGACGACCTCGGTGGTCCCGTCCTCGGCCTCGGGGGCCCTTCCCGTCTGGCACTGCCCGCAGGTGCCGTGCACCTGCAAGACGCTCTGTCGCACGACGAACTGCCGCGCGTCTGCGATCTCCTCGATCAGGGCCTCGATGTCCGAGCTGAGGAACTCGAACGACCGGTTGCAGGTCTTGCAGACCAAGTGGAAGTGGCGCGGGTGCCGGTGGGCGTGCTCGAACCTGAAACGGCCCTCGCCGAAGTCGACCTTTCGGGCGAGTCCAGCGTCCACCATCCATTGCAGGGCTCGATAGACGGTGGCGCGGCTGATGCGCGGATCGTGCTGCTTGACGAGGTCGACGAGATCATCGGCGCTCAGGTGTCCCTCCTGGCGCACGAAGAGGCGGACGATCAGGTCGCGCTTGCTGGACCGCTTGCCGCGAGCCGGACGGAGGCTCTCGAGGTAGGCCGCGGGAGGTTGCATCGGCGGCTCAGGGCAGGCCGGCGTGCTCGCCGGACAACAGCGGGCCGCGAGACCTCGCGGCCCGCTTGGGCTGGATGAGACGTTCGGGCTCAGGCGTTGAACGACGAGCCGCAGCCGCAGGTGGACTTCGCGTTCGGATTCCTGATCGTGAAGCCCCCTCCCGCCAGGTTGTCGACGAAGTCGACTTCGGCACCCTTGAGGTAGCGGGCGCTGATGGGATCGATGAACAACGTCACGCCGTTCGACTGCACCACGTGATCGCTGTCGGGCGACGCGCCATCGTCCTCGATCATGAGGCCGTATTGGAAACCGGAGCAGCCACCGCCCTGGACGAACACGCGCAGGCCGGCACCCGTCTTCTGCTCCTCGGTCAAGAGTTCGCTGATCTTCTCAGCAGCAAGGGGGGTCACGCTGATCATGTCAATCTCCCGCAAGTTGCGTAAAATCCAAGTATATCCGGACGTCCTGGACCGGGCAAGCCGGTCAGCGGAGACCCCATGCCACGCGAACACCCGTTCCTCCTCGCCGGGGAGCCCCGCCGGTCGGGACTTGCCGTCGACGTGATCTCACCCTACGACGGTGCCCTCGTCGGGCGGACCTGGCTGGCCGGCGCCGACGAGTTCGAGGCGGCCGCCGACGCGGCCGTCGCGGCCGAGGCGCCGATGCGAGCCCTGCCCGCCTGGCGCCGAAGTGAGATCCTGCTGACCGTGTCTCAGGCCCTGAGGGCGCGGCGCGACGAGTTCGGCACGCGGCTCGCGGGCGAAGCCGGCAAGCCGATCAAAGACGCGCTCGTCGAGGTCGACCGGGCCTCGATGACGTTTCACGTCGCGGCCGAGGAGGCCCGGCGTCTGTTTGGCGAGGTGATCCCCCTCGATCTGGCGCCCCATGGCACGGGACGGCTGGCCCTCACGCGTCGGTTTCCTCTCGGCGCCGTTGCGGCCATTTCCCCGTTCAACTTCCCGCTGAACCTGGTGGCACACAAGCTCGCTCCGGCGATCGCCGCTGGCAACCCCATCGTGCTGAAGCCCGCGACAAAGACACCACTCAGCGCGATCGCGCTGGCCGAGTTGATCGTCGAGGCCGGTCTGCCGGCCGGCGGGATCAGTGTCCTGCCCATGGACCGCGCGATGGGCGACCGCCTGGTCACCGACTCGCGCTTCAAGCTGCTCACCTTCACCGGGTCGTCGGCAGTTGGCTGGGCCATGAAGGCCCGGGCAGGCAAGAAGAAGCTCATCCTCGAACTCGGCGGCAATGCCGGGGTCGTGATCGACGACACTGCCGACGTCGACCTGGCGGTCGGCCGCGTGGCGATGGGCGGCTTTGCCTACGCCGGTCAGAGCTGCATCTCGGTCCAGCGCGTGTTCCTGCACGAGCGCATCTTCGACACCTTCGCGTCGGCGCTGGTGGCCCGCCTGGCACGACTGGAGGTCGGCGATCCCCTCGATCCCGCCACCGACCTCGGCCCGATGATCGAGCCGGGCGAGGTCGCGCGCATCGATGCATGGGTGCGCGAGGCCGTCGCCCGTGGCGGCCGGGTCTTGACTGGCGGGAAGGCCTTGTCGGAGACGGTGTATGCTCCCACGGTGCTGGCCGACGTGCCGGAGGACGAGCGGGTCTGCGCCGACGAGGTCTTCGCCCCGCTCGTGGTCCTCACGCGATTTGCCGACTTCACGGAAGCGCTGGCGGCTGTCAACCGGTCGACGTTCGGTCTGCAGGCCGGTGTCTTCACGCGAGACCTCGAGCGGGCGTTGCGCGCGTTCGAGGTGCTGGAGGTCGGCGGCGTGATGGTGAACGATGTGCCCACCTTCCGCATCGACCACATGCCGTACGGAGGCGTGAAGGACTCGGGCCTTGGGCGGGAGGGCCCGCGATACACGATCGAGGAGATGACCGAACTCAAGCTGCTCGTCATCAACAGGCCGACATGACATCTCAGAGCCCGCCGCCCCCGCCTGATTCCGCTGGATTCTTCGGCACGCTCGTCGAACATGCCCTCGAGATGATTCTGGTGCTCGACCGCGAAGCCAGGATCACCTACCAGAGTCCCTCGGCAACCGAGCTGCTCGGGTACGCGCGCGACGAGCTGCTCGGCACCCGGGTCACCGATATCGTGCACCCCGCTGATGCGCCCGCGGCGGCCGGGAAGTTCAGGCAGGTGGCAACACGCGCCGGGGCGGTTGCCCAAGCCGAGCACCGCCTGCGTCGCAAGGATGGAACCTGGTGCGTCGTCGAGTGCGTGTCGCGCAATCTCCTCGATCATCCACAGGTCCGCGGCGTTGTGGTCAGCTCGCGCGATGCCACCGCCCGATGGGAAACCCTGCAGGCCCTGCGAAACAGCGAGGAGAAGCTGCGGGCCGTCGTGAACAGCGCACCCGTCATCGTCTTCTCGCTCGATCTCGAGGGCCGGTTCACCTTCTCGGACGGCCGCGGACTGCGAGACCTCGGGCTCGAGCCCGGACAAGTCGTCGGTGAGTCCGTCTACAAGGACTTCGGCAGCATCCCGAGTCTCCGCGAGAACATCGAACGTGCGCTGGCCGGCGAGACGGTGCAATTCCTCGCGCTTTACGGGACCCGTGCCTACGAGACGATGTACGCGCCGCAGATCGACGAAAAGGGAAAGGTCGTTGGTGTGCTCGCGGTTTCGGTCGACGTGACCGAGCGTCGACGGCTCGAGGAACAGGTCTTCCAGTCGCAGAAGATGGAGGCGGTCGACCGTCTGGCCGGCAGCGTCGCGCATGACTTCAACAACCTGGTGACGGCCATCCTCGGGTACGCCGATCTGCTCGAGGGAACGTTCGACCCGCAGGACCCGCGGCGCGCCGACATCGCGCAGATCTCCCGCGCGGCCGCACACGCGGCCGACCTCACCCGACGGTTGCTGACGTTCGCGCGGCGACAGGCGAGCGAGCCGCGCGTGCTCGACGTCAACGACCTGGTCGATCACCTGCAGCGGATGCTGACGCGCGTGCTCGGTGAGGAGATTCACCTGGTCACCTCGCTCGCGCCATCGGTTTGGCCGGTCAAGATCGATGCGTCGCAGTTCGAGCAGGTGTTGTTGAACCTCGTGCTGAATGCCCGCGACGCCATGCCGGACGGCGGCTTGGTCACCATCCGGACGGAGAATGTCGAGGTCGGGGCGGACGCGGCAGGACCGTCGGCACCTTCGCCCGGCTCCTACGTGCAGGTGACGGTGAGCGACACCGGCCCGGGCCTCACGCCGGACGCTCGCGCGCACCTGTTCGAGCCGTTCTTCACCACGAAGGAACCTGGCAGGGGCACGGGGCTTGGGCTGGCCACCTGCTACGGTATCGTGACACAGGCCGGCGGCCAGATTGCCGCCCGCAGCGAGACGGGCCGCGGCACGACGTTCCTCGTGTGGCTTCCGCGAACCCAGTTCACTCCGAGGACCGCCCAGCCGCATCGCGAGCCGCTCGCCGCGGCCCTCTCACACGAAACGGTCCTGCTGGTGGAGGACGAGCCTCTCGTCCGGGAGGTAGCGGAGCGGACGCTGCGGCAGGCCGGCTACGCGGTGGTGTCGGCCTCTGATGGCCGCCGCGCCATAGAGCTCGCGCGTCGGCACGAGGACCCCATCCACCTGCTCGTGGCCGACGTGTCCCTGCCGCACATCAGCGGACGTCAGTTGGCGACCGAGGTTCGCGAGGTGCACCCGGCGGTTCGTACCCTCTTCATGTCGGAGTTCGCGGACGACGACTTCCGCGAACGCCTCGAGTCGGAGGGCGCCCACCTGCTCTGGAAGCCCTTCACCCGCGACGCGCTGGCGCGTGCCGTCCGCCGCGTCCTCGACGACCCTGCTCGTCTGGCCTGAGGCGTACGTCCCTACCCGCGCATCCCCGCAAGCTGTTCGGCCGATGCCGCCTCGACGTCGCGGTGCAGGCTGTTCCCGTGCGCGTCCATGGTGACGATGGCCGGGAAGTCCTCGACGTCGAGGTGCCACATCGCCTCAGGCGTGCCGAACTCGATGAGCGAGACGCCTGCGACGCTCCGGATACAGCGTGCGTAGAACTGCGCCGCGCCGCCGATGGCGTTCAGGTACACCGCCCCGGCCTCTTGCAGCGCGGTCAGCGTCTTCGCCCCCATGCCGCCCTTGCCGATGACCGCGCGGACGCCGAACCGCTTGATGATGTCGGCCTGGTACGGCTCCTCACGCATGCTGGTCGTCGGACCCGCCGCGGTGACCCTCCAGGCGTCGCCGTCCTTGAGGACGACCGGACCGCAGTGATAGAGCACGGCCCCCCGAAGGTCCACCGGCGAGTCGTGCTTCATCAGGTGCGCGTGCACGGCATCGCGTCCGGTGAACATCCGGCCTGAGATCAGCACGACCTCACCAACCTGGAGCGACCGGATCGTCGCCTCGTCGATCGGCGAGGTCAGCCTCTTCTCACGGCCCGTGCGAGCGAACCCGGTCGCGGCTCCGTCACTCATGGGCATGACAGGCTTGCCGGGATCGCGGTACAGCCAGCGCACGATCGTGCCCTCACCGGGATCGAGGACCACGCCGAGGCGCCGAAAGGCCCAGCAGTCATAGGCCACCGAGACGAAGAAACTTGCCGGGAGGCGATTCAGGGCGCCGACCTTGCAGCCGATGAGCGACACCTGACCGCCGAAGCCCATCGGCCCGACACCGAGCGTGTTGACGGTCGCCATGACCTGGCTCTCCAGCTCGGCCAGCCGATGGTCGGGATTCACGTCGTCGAGGGTGCGGAAGAGCTGCTCCTTCGCGTGCTGGTAGCCCGCCGTCCGGTCGCCGCCGATGCACACGCCCACCGCTCCGGGACTGCATCCCTTGCCCTGGGCCTGCCATACGGCGTGCAGGATGCACTTCCGCACGCCCTCGAGTGACCGGTCGGCGCGCCCCAAGTGCGCCAACTCCACCGGCAACGCGTACTGGGCGTTGGTGTTCTCACACCCACCGCCCTTCAGGATCAGGCGCACCTCAATCTCGTTGCGCTCCCATTGCTCGAAGTGGATCACCGGCGTGCCCGGCCCGAGGTTGTTCCCCGAGTTCTTCCCGGTGATCGAATCGACCGAGTTGGGCCGCAGCTTGCCGCGCCGCGTCGCCTCGGCGATGGCCTCGTGCACCCGCTCCCGCATCCAGATCTGATTGGCGCCGACGGGAACTCTCACGTCGAAGGTCGGCATCCCGGTGTCCTGGCAGATCGGCCCCTCGTCGGCCAATGCCTGGTCGATGTTCAGCGCGATGATCGACATCGCCTGCGCAGCGCTCGTCCCCGGCACCTCGCGCCCGGCGGCGTCCTTCATGGCCTGCCGAACATCGGGCGGGAGCTCAGTGGATGTGCGTGTGATGAGTTCAACGATGCTGTCGAAGAAGGCGTGCATCATGCGGAGAGTATAATCCTTGACCATGGCCCGAGCGCGAGCCGGCGCACCCGGTGTCGTCTGGCACCGGGCGGCGTGGCGTGCCGTCGTGGCGGTGTCCCTGGTCGCGGCGACGGCCGTGACTCTCGGGGCCCAAACCACGTCACGTCACGGGCGGCCATTCCCGCCCGAAGATCTGGGGCTGCTCGAAGGACCGGACCGTGACGCCTGGCAGAAGCCAAGCCTGATCATGGATGCCCTCGGCATCGCCGATGGTGCGGTCGTGGCCGACATCGGCGCGGGCGGCGGCTGGTTCACCGTGCGCCTGGCTCGACGCGTCGGACCGAACGGCCTCGTGTATGCCGAGGACGTTCAGCGTCAGATGGTGGACGCCATCGAGCGTCGCGTCCGCCGCGAAGGGCTGGACAACGTCCGGACGATCATCGGCCTCGACGATGACCCGCGCCTGCCGGAAGGCGAACTCGACGCGGTGTTGATCGTCGACGCCTATCACGAGGTGACGGATCGCGTCGCGCTGATGAGGAACGTTGCCAGGGCCCTGAAGCCCTCGGGCAAGCTGGGCATCGTCGACTTTCGGAACGACGGCTGGGGGCCTGGACCACCGATGGATCAGCGCATCGTCCCCGACGTCGTGATTGCCGATGGCCGCGCCGCGGGACTCCGGCTCCTATCCAAAGAGGACTTCCTCCCCTACCAGTACCTGCTCGTGTTCGGACGCTGACTCGAGCGTGGGTCAGCCGACACCAGTCGGAGAGCCGTGGCCGCCCAGCGTGCATTCCCGTCGTACTTCGAGCGCTACCAGACGCACCTCGCGTCGCTGCTGGAGGCCATCGTCCCCGCTGACGACGTGCATCCCGAGACCGTGCACCGCGCCATGCGGTACACGCTCATGGCGCCATCGAAACGCGTGCGCGGGATCCTCTCCCTGCTGTCTGCCGAACTGGCTGGCCAGGAGCCTCGCGCCGAGCAGTTGGCTGCCGCCATCGAGCTCGTTCACGCGGCATCGCTGATCCTTGATGACCTGCCCTCGATGGATGACGCCCCGGTGAGGCGGGGCCGACCGGCCTGTCACGTCGCGTTTGGCGAGGCCACCGCAATTCTTGCGAGCTTCGGCCTGCTCTCGCTGGGGTTCGCGACGATCGCACGCGCCTACCCGTCTCCGCTCGCCAGCCGCCTCACCATGCTGCTGGCCGATGCGGTGGGTACGAGCGGCCTCATCGGAGGGCAGGCCGACGATCTGCTGGCCACCCAACGCGCCATCACGTTCGAGCGGCTCGAGCGCATTCATCGCTTGAAGACGGGGGCGCTCTTTTCGGCGGCGGCGGTCGGCGGCGCCCTCACCGCCGGCGCCGATGACACGACGATGTCGGCGATCGTCGCGTACGCCAAGAACCTCGGCCTGGCCTTCCAGATCATCGACGACCTGCTCGATGTCGAGGGAACGCCCGAGCAGACGGGCAAGCTCACGCGGCAGGACGTCAAGAAGACGACGTTCGTCTCGTTCAGCGGCGTCGACGGCGCGCGCCAGTTGGCCCGTGAGCTCTGCGAGACGGCTGACGGGGCCCTGCAGCCCTTCGGCCGGCGCGCGGACCGCCTCCGCGAGCTGTCAGCCTTCGTGGCCGATCGGTGCCGGTGACCTCGGCATGCAGACGAAACCACAGGTCGACGTCGACGCCTTGCGCGACAAGCTGCGGTCGCTGGGATATCTCGACGCCGGCGTCGACCGGTTCGTGCTCGCGGGCGCTCGCAGTGGCCGCAGCGTCTCGGCCATCGCCTGGCAGTCGAGCATCCGTATCGGGCTCCTCGCCGGCCTCCTCCTGGGCGTGTCGGGGACCCTCGCAGCGCTCCGCGTGCCAGGCCTGATCGGACGAGTGCAGGACGCCCTCCTCGTGGGCATCATCCTCGCCTCGCTGCTCGGAATTGCGGTGGCGGCGCTGTCGTTCCTCACCATTCGCCTGGCGGCCAGGTTCGTTCGCCCCAGCGGTGGAGGTGAACGTGTGAGCAGACGCAGGCGCCTCGTGCCGGCGATCGCCGGCCTGATAGTGGGTGCCGTGTTGCTGGGCTACCTGACGCTGTGGTGGCGAGCGCTCGATCCGGTCACGGCCTGGCGGTCACCGACCCTGACGTGGCTCGCCCT
>JAFNAJ010000357.1 GCA_017860085.1 Acidobacteriota bacterium
GGAACGGTCACCGAGTCGGCCACGACGCAGTCGGCGAGATCGCAGCCTCTGCCGATGGTGACGTGGTCCCAGAGGACGGTGCGCTCGACTCGCGATGTCGAATCGACTCGCGATCCGGTCCCCGGCATCAGCGTGGTGCCCTCGCGTTCTGCAAACTCGAGGCACGTGGCCAGGTAGTCGCTCGGCGTGCCGATGTCCCAGAACGACGCCTCCACCTGCCAGGCGCGGAGGCTGCCGGGGCGCTTCGCGATCAGGTCGCGATAGGTGCCGCCGACACTGTCGACCGGCACGCCGTCGGGCAGCCTCGCAAACGCCACGTGACTGGCGACCTGCACCCCGACGAAGTGAAGCCCTTGCGCCTGGCCGGGCCGCGAGAAGCCCGTGACACGACCCTCGTCATCCGTGAGCACGCGCCCGTACCGGCTGTCGTCTCGGCGAACGCCCGCCAGGGTCACCCACGCGTCCGACGCCTCGTGAGCCTCCATCATCGACGCGAGGTTCACGTCGGTCAGGGTGTCGCCATTGACAATGAGGAAGGGATCCGTGTCGAGCAGGGCCAGCGCCCGGCGCGGTCCGCCAGCCGATCCCAGCACGGGCTGTTCCCACGAGTAGCGCACGGAGAGGTTCAGCCAACGGCCATCCCCGACGAGCCGTGTGATGGTCTCGGGCCGATGGTGCAGGTTGATGACCACATCGATCACACCCTGCGCCGCCAAGCCACGCAGGATGCGCACCAGCAGAGGCACGTTGGCCACCGGGGCCGCCGGTTTGGCGCGCACCCAGGTCAGGGGGCGCATGCGGGTGCCCAGCCCCGCGGAGAGCACGAGCGCGGCGGGAAGACGAGTCACGTGCGCTCAAACAGCATGTCGCGCGCGGCCGAGCCGGTCGTTCGTCGCCACGCGTCGAAGAGGCTGTAGTACGACTCGACGATGAAGTCGGCGCGCGTGCGCCCGAGGGCCTGCACGATGGCCTCGATGCCCGTCTCTGTTCCTTCAACCTCGAGGAAGGTGCCAATCGGCGTTTCGTCGATGGCGACCACGACGTCGGTGTTCCGGTATTCCTGGCGGAACTTCTGGTATCGGAACCACGGGTGGAATCCCAGCGCCGCCAGCAGCCTGAGCATCGTCTCGGCGTCGCCGACCGACGTCTCAATCTCCTCGCGGAGCTTCATCGCCGCTGGCCGGACGGGCCCCTTGAACGTCACGCGAGCCGAGCCTCCCTCAGCTCGGACACGAAGCGCCGATCGTTCGGCGCGGAGGCGCTGATCGGCGGTGTCGAGCAGCCGATCGTCCTGCAGCCGCCGCTCGGCCATGGGCGTCAGGCCGAGCGAGCTCACCGCCTGCCGCGCCGCCTCGGCTGAGGCGAACGCGAGCTTGACCTCTCGCTCGAACGTCGTCTGGGACCCCATGGCAGAAGGTTCGGCCCTTGTACCGGTGAATTATAGCGATTGGCGCATCGACCGACCCGATGGACCTGTCGCGATCTCCAGGCGGCGGGGTTCAGGGCAGGGCGTGGCCGAGGCCGAGCCCGCGGGCCATCGCCAGCACGTGGTGGGTGCTCGCCGGGCCCTCCGGCAGGACCAGCGACCGGAGTCGCAAGCGATCGCGCACGGCTGCGACAGAGGTTCCGGACGTGCGCTCGAGCAATTCCTCGATGCCCAGTCCGAGCAGCCAGCGTCCCTGGGGCACGCTGCCCAGCCAGGTGAGCCCCTCGACCTCGGCCGCCCGTCGCACGGCCGTGAAGTCGACGTGCGCCGTCAGGTCCTGCTCGCCCGGCCGCTCGAGCCACGCGGGGACGCCTCGCGCGCCCGGCGGCGGGTCGACGAGATGCCGGTAGTACGCGCGGAGGGTCCCGGTCCGATGCGCGTCGCCGAAGAGCTGCTGCGCGTCGTGGCCGTAATCGATGAGCAGCAGGTACCCGGAGGCAATGGCCCGAGCCGCCTCGCGGACCCACGCCACCGCGGCCAGACCGATGTCGGCAACGGTCCCGACGGCAGGGTCGACCCCGACGTCGGCAAGATACGCGGCCAGGGCCTCGCTCGACGGCGGGCCCAGCATCGTCATGAGGCGGTCCTGACGCACCGTGACGTACACCTCGCGAAGCCCCCGCTCGGTCGCGACGACCCGGTGCACCGGCAAGGCGTCGAGCAGCTCGTTCGCAAACAGGATGCCGTCGATGCTCGCGGGCACGGTCGCGGTCGAGACGATCGGACGACCGGCGTGGCGCTCGAGGCGCGTGGCATGCTCGGCTCGCGCGCCGGCCCCGCGCTCGACCAGGGTGACCCGGGCCGCTGCGTAGGCGGCCGGCGACTCGACGGCCAGCGCGTCGAGCACGTCCCGCATCAGCTGTCCGTTGCCGGCGCCGGCTTCGACGAGATCGAACGTGGGAGGACGCCCGAGCGCCTCCCACATACGCGTGAACTGGCGGCCGAGCAGGTGGCCGAAGGCGGGACCGGCATCGACGCTGGTGTAGAAATCGCCGGCAGCGCCAGACCGCCGCCCCGCCGTGTAGTAGCCGCCGATGGGATCGTAGAGGGCGCGCTCCATGAACGCGGCCACGGTGAGTGGACCGCGTTCACGGATGTCGCGCTTCAGGTCGTCGGCAAGGGATGCCAGGACCGACCTACTCCTTCCTGACCGTGACGAAGACCTCCTGGTTCGCGCGCAGGAGCACGAGCATCGCGATCTGGCCGGACCGCACCTTCTGGAGTTCGCGGCCGGCCTCGGCCGCGCTCGATACGGGCGTGCGGTTGACCTCGATGATGATGTCGCGGGGCTGGATGAAGGCCTGGGCCGCGGCACTGCGCGGTTCCACGTCGACGACGACCGCGCCGCTCGTGCCGGCGGGTACCCGCAGCTGGCGGGCGATATCGGGCGTCAGATCCTGGAGCGTCATCCCGAACCCCGTCGAGGTGTCTTCATCGGTCGTCTCACGCCCGCCCTCACTCTCGAGATCGAGCTCCTCGACGGTGACCGTCAGCGACGTGGGCTTGCCGTCGCGCAACAACCCCACGGGCACCGACGTTCCGGGCTTGGTTCGCACGACGCGGTCGACCAGATCGTCGTTGTCCGTCACCTTCTGTCCCCCGAAATCGACGATGACGTCGCCGCGCCTCATGCCAGCCTTTGCGGCGGGGCCGCCTTCTTCCACCTGTTGAACCAGGGCGCCCTTCCCGTCCTTGGCGCCCATCTGCTCGAGCACATCCCGCTGAACCTGGGTGGCCAGCGACACGCCGATGCGCCCGCGGATCACCTTGCCCGCGCGCAGCTGTGGCAGCAGTTCGCGCACGACGTTGATCGGCACCGCGAACCCGATGCCGAGGTTGCCGCCGGCCATGCCGTTCGAGTAGATGGCGGTGTTGATGCCCACGACCTCGCCGCGGAGATTGAGCAAGGGGCCGCCGGAGTTGCCCGGGTTGATGGCGGCGTCGGTCTGGAGCATGTACTGCTGACGACCCGGGGCGGTGGGGAAGGGGCGGCCCTTCGCCGACACGACGCCCACGGTGACCGTGTGGCCCAGGTTGAAAGGATTCCCGATGGCCATCACCCAGTCGCCCTGCTCCAGCTGGTCCGAATCGCCGAAGACGGCCACCGGCAGCTCGCGAGCCGGCTTCTCGACCAGCTCGATCAACGCGCTGTCGGTCAACTGGTCGCGGCCCACGACCTTGGCGTCGTAGTACTCGCCGCGCTCGCCGCCAAACAGGCCGACCTCGATCTTGGTGGCGCCCTC
>JAFNAJ010000358.1 GCA_017860085.1 Acidobacteriota bacterium
GCAACAGCCGCAAGGCCCTCGTCAAGGAGGCGCTCGTCGGCGTGGGCAACGGCGTGGGCTGCGGCGTCGTGGCGGCGCTCGGCGCGTGGGCCTTGCAGGGGAGCGCCGCGCTCGGAGGCGTGCTGGCGCTGGCCATGATCATCAACATGTTCGTCGCGGCGACGGCGGGAACGCTCATCCCCCTGGCCTTGCGCGCCCTGAAGGTCGACCCCGCGCTCGCCTCGTCGGTGTTCATCACGACGCTCACCGACGTGTTCGGCTTCATGTCGTTCCTCGGGATCGGCAGCCTCTTCCTCAGGTTCCTGTAGTGAGCCGGACGGCGTCCCGCTCCTTCACTGTTTCGGGATCGGCGGCGGCCCGTCGGGTACGTACCAGCGGTAGGTGACACCCTTGGTCTTCTCGGCAAACTCGGCACGAATGGCCTCGCGCGCCCTCGTGTTCTCGTAGAGATCCACGGCGGTGGCCGCCAGGGTCTTTGCCGCGAGCAGCATGCCCTTGTGACCGATGGTCGTGCCGCTCGAGGCCACCACCGGCCAGGCGTGCCACGGCACGTCCTTCGGGGCCGTCGCGACGTAGAAGTGCAGCGTGGGAGCCACCCAGCTCACGTCGCCCACGTCCGAGGACCCACCGGGCGGGTCCGGGGGAATCGGCTTGACCGGGACCGCCGCGGCCACCATTCCTTTCGCTTCCTTCCCGGTCGTCTGCTGGAGGGCCCGTGCGAAGGCCAACTCGTCCGCGGTGTAGACGGGCGGGCCCAGCCACACCAGGTTGTCGTGCACGAGCCGGCTGCCTGTCTCGAGGATGTTCATGTCGGAGAAGCCGGTCTGCACGGTGAGGACGTGCTCGACGCCGGCCATGAGCGCGGCGCCCCTGGCGATGTCCTGCACGCGCGCGAACACCTCGTCGACCCCGGCACGCTTCGAGTCACGCACCCAGGTGAGAATGCGCGCGTAGTCGGGCACGACGTTGGGCACGTCCCCGGCGCGCTCGACGGTGTAGTGGATTCGCACGCTCGGCTTGACGTGCTCGCGGAGCATGTTCAGTCCGTGCGTGAAGAGCTCGATGGCGTCGGCGGCGCTGCGCCCGTTCCAGGGGTCGCTCGCCGCGTGCGCCGTCCGACCGCGGAATTCGACGTTGAACTGGATGTTGGCCTGGAAGCCCTCGAATTCGGCCTTCGTCTCGTCGGCGGGGTGCCACACGAGCACGACGTCGTCGTCTCGGAACAGCCCTTCGCGGATCATGTAGATCTTCCCGCCGATCTTCTCCTCGGCCGGCGTGCCGTAGAACCGCACCGTGCCCTTGAGCTTCCCGCTCGCAATGAGTTCCTTGACGGCCACCGCGGCGCCGAGACTCGCCGTGCCGAACAGGTTGTGGCCGCAGCCGTGTCCTGCCCCGCCGGCTTCGAGCGGGTCCTTGATGGTGGCCACCTTCTGCGAGATGCCTGGGAGGGCGTCGTACTCGCCCATGATGCCGATGATGGGTCGTCCCGCGCCGTAGCTCGCGACAAAGGCCGTCGGCATGCCGGCGACCCCGCGCTCGACCGTGAAGCCCTGCCGCTCGGCATAGTCGGCCAGCAGCGCCGCCGACCGCCCCTCGCGCAGCGCCGTTTCGGCAAAGGCCCAGATCTCGTCGCTCATGTGCGTCATCTCGGCCTGCTGCCGCTCGACGAGGGCGACTGCCGCCAGCTTCGTCGCCGACGGCCCCTGGGCCGAGACGACGCCCGACCACAGCACCGCCACACCTGCCAGCCACGCACACGTGGCGCGTCGTTGCATGCCTCACCCTCCTGAACGCGTGGCGGGGATTATACGTCAGGGCCCGCGAGACGAGTTTCGAGTCCCGATTCCCGAGTTCCCACGCCCCGGTCCCCGAGTCCCGATTCGCCAGCGCCGATCGCCGAGCATGAGTTTTCGGGAACAGGCAGGGTACAATACGCGACTGGTGCATGCCGCTCTACACCGCCGAGGCCATCGTCCTGCGGACCTACAAGCTCGGCGAGGCCGATCGCATCGTGGTGTTCCTGACGCGGGATCGCGGCAAGAAACGTGGAGTGGCCAAGGGCGCGCGTCGCGCCCGGTCGCCCTTCGTGGGCGCCCTCGAGCCGATGACGCGGGCCCGGGTGGCGTACTTCGAAAAGGAGCAACGGGAACTGGTGAGCCTCAACTACGCCGAGCTGTTGAGGTCGCCCCTGTCGGCCGCGAGCCCGGATGGACTGAGCTATGTCGGCTACTTCGCCGACCTGATCGATCAGTGCGCGCCAGACGCCGACCCCGACGAACGGCTCTTCCGCCTCGGCTCGGCGGTGGTCGAGGGCTTGGGCGCCGGGGCGCCCCCGGCGCTGCTGGCGCGGTATTTCGAGGTGTGGCTGCTACGCTTCCAGGGCGTCTACCCGTCGTTGTCGTCCTGCCACAGCTGCGGGGGGGCGCTGGAGCAGGGTGGGGCGTACCTGTCGTCGCCCCACCGGGTGTTCCTGTGCGGGCGGTGCCAGCGGGTGGCGGATGCCCCGGACCTCTCGCCGGCCGCGGTGGCGTTCGTCAAGCGTGTGGCTGCGCTGCCGCCGGAGCAGCTGGCTGATGTCTCCCTGTCGGCCGACGTCGCCCGGGAGCTGGAATGGGTGCATCGCGCGCTCATCGTGGCGCACCTCGAACGGGAGCCGCGCTCGAGCCGGGTGTTGAGGGAGCTGGAAGCACCGTGACGCTGCAGGACCTCATCTTCAAGCTGTCGGAGTACTGGGCCTCGCAGGGGTGCCTCATCCAGCAGCCACTCGACCTCGAGGTGGGGGCCGGCACCATGGCGCCCGAGACGTTCCTCCGGGTGCTCGGCCCCCGACACTGGAGCGTCGCCTACGTGCAGCCGTCGCGGCGACCCGCCGACGGGCGCTTTGGCGAGAACCCGAACCGGCTCTTCAAGCACCACCAGTTCCAGGTCATCGTCAAGCCGGCGCCCGACGAGATCCAGCACATCTACCTGCAGAGCCTCGAGGCCTGCGGCATCGATACCCGGGCGCACGACATCCGCTTCGAGGAAGACAACTGGGAATCGCCGACGCTTGGGGCCTGGGGCATCGGCTGGCAGGTGATGCTCGACGGCCTCGAGATCACGCAGTTCACCTACTTCCAGCAGGCCGGCGGCCTCGAGCTGGCGCCGGTGTCGGTGGAGCTGACCTACGGGCTCGAGCGTCTCGCCATGGTGCTCCAGAAGGTCGACAACGTGTACGACGTCGACTGGGCGCCCGGGGTCAAGTACCGGGACGTCCGCCTGCGGGACGAAGTGGAGCAGTCGAAGTACGCGTTCGGCCAGGTCGGCCTCGCGCCCGAGGCATTTGCGGCCCTGCATCGTGACCTGTTCGACCGGTACTACGGCTTTGCGGGACACCTGTTGGCAGCCGACCTGGTGCTGCCGGCCCTCGAGCACTGCCTGAAGTGCTCGCACCTGTTCAACATCCTCGACGCCTGCGGCGGGATCGGCGTCACCGAGCGAACGGCGTACATCCTGCGCGTGCGGCAACTCGCGGTGGCCATCGCCAAGGCGTACGTGGCTGGCGAGCCGCCGTCCCGCAGCGACGAAGACGAGGCGCTGGGCTAATCGCATGGAGCGCGAGCTACTCATCGAGATCGGGTGCGAGGAACTGCCAGCCAGCTGGCTCGGGCCGCTGACCAGCCAACTGGCCGAGCGCCTGGGGGCGCGCCTGAAGGAGTTCCGCCTCTCTGCCGACGC
>JAFNAJ010000033.1 GCA_017860085.1 Acidobacteriota bacterium
GTCGAGTCCCGACCCTGGCGCTGCGCATCGAGTCGGCGGACACGGGTTCCCGGTGGCGGGTCAGTATGCATAGCAATTCAGTCTCGGGACCTCCCGCGATCCGAGAAGATAACGGAAAAGTAACGACGCGATGCGCGATCAGCTTGCAATAGTATGCAAGTCTATGAAACTATATTCACTTCGCGCAACGGCGCGGGACGCGCATGTCCATCAAACGTTTTCGACAGGCGGCGATCCTCGACCTGGTGGCGCACGGCACGGTACGCAGCCAGGACGAACTGCGTCGCCTGCTTCGGGCGCGCGGGATCGAGGCCACGCAGGCGACCTTGTCGCGAGACATCTCCGACCTCGGTCTCGTGAAGCACGCTGGTGACGGCGCCTATCTGCGCCAGGGCGATGCGTTTCCCGTCGCCGATGGCGAGCGGGTCCTGCATCGCGCGGTCTCCGAGTACTTGCGGCGTGCCGACCGGGTCCAGCAGTTCGTCGTCCTGCGGACGGATGCAGGACAGGCGCAGGCGCTGGCGGTCGCGATCGACCGCTCCGGCAGCGCCGAGGTCGTAGGGACGATTGCCGGCGACGACACGATCCTCGTCATCGCGCGTGACGCGCGACGGGCGGCCGCCTTCGCACGGCGGCTCGACGCCTGGGCGAGAGCTTAGAAAGGAGTCGACACGACATGCAGCGCATCGTGCTGGCGTATTCCGGAGGCCTCGACACGTCGGTGGCCATTCCTTGGCTGGCTGAGCGGTACGACGCCGAGATCATCGCCGTCACCCTCGACCTGGGACAGGGCCGCGAGTTGACGAACGTCCGCGAGCGGGCGCTCGCCGTGGGCGCGATTCGCGCGCACGTCGTGGACGTGCGCGAGGAGTTCGCCCGGGACTACATCCTGCCCGCCCTCAGGGCCGGGGCCATCTACGAGCACCGGTACCCGCTGGCCACCGCGCTCGGCCGTCCGTTGATCGCCAAGCACCTCGTGCGCATCGCGGAGATGGAGGGTGCGGTCGCGATCGCTCACGGCTGCACGGGGAAGGGGAACGACCAGGTGCGGCTCGACGTCTCCGCGCGCGCCTTGAACCCAGCCATCAAGGTCATTGCGCCGGCTCGGGTCTGGGGCATGACCCGGCCCGATGAGATCGAGTACGCGCGCGCCAGGAACATTCCGGTGCCGGCCACGATCGAGAGCCCGTACAGCACCGATGCCAACCTGTGGGGACGGTCAATCGAGTGCGGCGTGCTCGAGGATCCCTGGGCCGAGCCGCCGGAGGACGTCTACACGCTCACCAGGGCGCCGGCGGACTGCCCGGATTTGCCAGCCTACGTCGAGATCGAGTTCGAGGCTGGCGTGCCGGTCGGCATCAATGGCGTGGCCATGCCCCTCGTTGAGCTCGTGGCGAGCCTCGAGACCATCGCGGGGGCGCACGGCGTGGGGCGCATCGACATGGTCGAGAACCGGCTGGTCGGCATCAAGTCGCGCGAGGTCTACGAGGCGCCGGCGGCCGTGGTGCTGCACCTGGCGCACCGCGAACTCGAGGGGCTGGTGATCCCGCGCGACCTCGAGCGGCTCAAGTTCGAACTCGGCCGCGTCTACGCCGACCTGGTCTACAACGGCCTGTGGTTCGCGCCGACGCGCGAGGCGATCGATGCCTTTGTCGACAAGGTGCAGGGACGCGTCACCGGCACGGTCCGCCTCAAGTTGTTCAAGGGCGACTGCCGGGTCGTGGGCCGACGTTCGGCCCACGCGCTCTACGAACACGCATTGGCGACGTACGACGCCGGCGACGCGTTCGACCACTCGGCGGCCGAGGGGTTCATCAAGATCTGGGGATTGCCGGTGGAGACGTCGGCCAGGAAGAAGCCCGCGGCTCAACTGCAGACCCTCGGCGTGCACGCATGACGACCCTGTGGTCGGGCCGGTTCGACGGGCAGCCTGATGCGGACGTCTTCGGGTTCGGCGCGTCGTTCGCCTTCGATCGCCGCCTGTTCGAAGACGATGTCACCGGCAGCATCGCCTGGGCCGAAGCGCTTGCGAACGCGGGCGCCATCAGCGAGGACGATGGGCGCGCCATGGTCTCTGCGCTCCAGGCCATGCGCGAGGAGGGGCGGCGCGACTCCACGTTCGTGAACGGCCCGGACGAGGACGTCCACTCGTTTGTCGAGCGGGTTCTCGTCGAGCGGATCGGCGAGCCGGGCCGCCGGCTCCACACGGGGCGATCGAGAAACGAGCAGGTGGCGCTCGACCTGCGCTTGTACCTGCGGCGCCGCATTCCCCTGGTGCAGGCGCGTGTGGCCGCGCTCGTGGCGGCGTGCGCACGCCAGGCCGAACAGGCCGGCGGGGCCGTCATGCCGGCCTACACGCATCTCAGGCGCGCGCAGCCCGTCCTCATCGCACACTACTGGCTGGCGCACGCGGCGGCATTCCGCCGCGACCACACGCGGCTCGGTGCCGTGCGCGACGAGGCGGGCGAGCTCACCCTCGGCTCGGGGGCCGTCGTCGGTACGGCCTACGCGATCGACGTCCACGCACTGGCCGCACGTCTCGGCTTGCCGCGCGTCGTGCGGAACAGCCTCGACGCCGCCTCCGACCGCGACTTCGTCGCGTCGTTCCTGCACGCGTCGGCGCTCTCGCTGATCCACCTCAGCCGGCTGGCCGAGGATCTGGTGATCTTCGGCAGCGAGGAGTTCGGCTTCGTCGAGCTCGACGACCGGGTCGCGACCGGCAGCAGCCTGATGCCGCAGAAGAAGAACCCCGACCCGCTCGAGCTCGTGCGGGGCAAGGCCGGGCGCGTGATCGGCCGCCTGACCGGCTGGCTCACGACACTGAAGGGGCTCCCGTCCGGCTACAACAAGGACCTGCAGGAGGACAAGGACGCGGTCTTCGACGTCGAGGACACCCTGTCGGCCTGCCTCGCGGCCACCGCTACCGTCGTCGACACGCTCAAGCTGCACACCCAGCCTTGTGCGGCGGCGGCCGAAGGCCTGCTCCTCGCCACGGACGTGGCCGATTTCCTCGTCCGCCGCGGCCTCGCGTTCCGTGACGCGCACGAGACTGTCGGACGCCTCGTTCGGCGCCTCGTCGACCAGGGGCGAACCTTCGACAGCCTCACCGACGACGAGTGGAGGGAGGCGAGCCCGTTGTTCGACGGCCGTGTGCACGACGCGATCTCGGCAGCTGCCTCGGTCAACGCCCGCACGACACCGCAATCGACGCACCCGCAGGCGGTGGCCGCCTCGCTCGCCGAGGTGCGCGAGTGGCTCGCCCAGACGGCTGACCACCGCTGAATACCGCGCCTGCCCGCGGTTTGCCTCCCCAATCGCGCTCTGCTACACTACGTCGTCCCACGCAAGGGCTTCCCTCCCGCCGCTGCCTCTTCCGGGGGATTTTCACATGGAGCAACGCCGGCTTCGGGTCGGTGACAACATCGACGACTACTGTCCGCGCGAGCGCCGCCTGACCACCCACACCGTCGTGGCGATGGTGGGTGACGCCGTCAAACAGACGCGTTGCACGACGTGCGACGCGGAGCACGTCTTCAAGGACGCGAAGGTGCCCCCACGGCGCAAGCCCAAGGAAGCCCCGGGGGTCCTGGTGTCGCCGGAGGCGCGAGTGCCCGGAACGCTGACGCAGCCCCCGACGGCGGCGCCCGCGTTGGCCGAGGCGCCCCTTGACGCCAGCCCGGTCCAGCCGCCCGGGGAGCAGCCAGCGGTGGCAGCCGCCCCCAAGACGCCAGACGACGAGGGGCCGGTGCACCGACGACTGATTCGCGCGGTGCTGCCACGAGTCGAGGGTCACGTTCCTGTGCGACAGATGCCGGAGTTCACCATGCGCCAGCCCGGCGTGCGGCATCCGGACCTGGTCAACGGCAACGGACGGCGCGGCAGGGAGGATGGCAATCGGGCTTCCACCGCGCCGCCATTCCGGGGCGGGCACGGCCGCTCGTTTTCGCGCCCGGCCAAGGGCGGGCGGCCAGGTGGGTCTCCCCACGGGTCGCCACATGGCCACGGCCCGCGGCGGGGCCGGCACTCGGGCGGCGGCAAGAAGCGATCGCGCTAGAGTCGACCGGGCGATCGGCAATCAGCGCTCAGCAGTCAGCCATCAGCGATCAGCTCTGAGCGGTCCACGGTCAGGGTCGTGGCCCGGGCCGACGGCTGAAGACTGAGAGCCGAGAGCGAGCCGAGTCATTGGCTGGAGGAGAGGTCAATCGATGAGCCTGCTGTCCGGCAAGTGCGGAGTGATCGTCGGCGTCGCCAACAAGCGGTCGCTCGCGTGGGCGATTGCGCAAGCAGCCGCCGCGCAGGGCGCACGCCTGCTGCTCACGTACCAAGGCGAGCGCCTGGGCGAGAACGTCCGGGAATTGGCGGCGACGCTGCCCGAGCCGCCGGTGCTGGCCCAGTGTGACGTGACCGTCGATGCCGATATCGCGGCCCTGGTCGAGACGGCCGAGCGGGAACTCGGGGGCGTCGACTTCCTCGTGCACGGCGTGGCGTTCGCGCCGCGCGAGGCCCTCGCGGCGCCGTTTGTCGAGACGAGTCGCGAGGCGTTCCGCATCGCGCTCGACGTCAGCGCGTACTCGCTCATCGCGCTCGCCAACGCGGTGGCGCCGTCGATGGAGCGCCGCGGTGGCGGCAGCGTCGTGTCGCTCACCTACCTGGGGAGCGAGCGGGTCTTTCCCAACTACAACGTGATGGGCGTCGCCAAGGCCGCCCTCGAGGCCTCGGTGCGTTACCTCGCCAGCGACCTGGGCCCGCGGCACATCCGCGTGAATGCCATCTCGGCCGGACCGGTGAAGACGCTCGCCGCCGCCGGCATCTCGGGTTTCTCCGCCATTCTCCAGATCTACCGCGACCGCGCCCCGCTGCGGCGGAACATCGAGGCCGCCGAGGTGGCCGATGCCGCGCTCTTTCTCCTGGGCGACGCGGGACGCGCAGTGACCGGCGAGACCCTGATGGTGGACGCGGGCTTCCACATCATGGGGATGTAGCCTCACCAGCCTTCGTTGAGGATCCTCTCGAGAGGAAGGCCGCACTCGAGCAGTGCGGCAGTCAGGTCGACCACGAAGCCGCGCGGCCCGCACACGCAGGCCAGGGTCCTCGCCCCGGCCACGACCGACCGGAGCAGGTCGACGTTGATGCGCCCGGTTCGCCAGGGCTGACGAGCCTCGGCCTCGCGCGTCAGCGTGACGACGGCCCGCAGGAGACCCCGCCCGACCAACTCGGCGATCTCGCTGGCAAACGCGACGTCGTGGCCGGTACGGGCGCTGTAGACGAGCGTCACGCGCGGACCGACCGTGTCGGCCAGCAGGTGTCGCCACATCGAGCGCAGCGGTGCGACGCCCGTGCCTCCGGCAACGAGCAGGACGTCTGACGCGTCCACCGGCGCTGGCAGCACCAGCGAGCCGAAGGGTCCCTCGACATCCACGAAGGCGCCCACCGAGATGTCGAACCCATGCGCGGCGAGATCATCTGTCCCCACCCCCACCAGGAACTCGAGCACGCCTCGCGTGCAGACGTCGGCCGGCGACGACGCGATGGAGTAGGGCTTGCGCACGGCGCCACCGTGGAGGCCAAGCCTCACGGCCTGCCCTGGTACAAATGGGTAAGCGCCGTGCTCGACCGACAAGGTCAGCAAGGCAGCGCGTGGGGTCGTGCGCACGACGCTGCGCACGGGCAACGTGACAAGGCGGGACGGCGGCATCGACGCGAGCGACCGGACGCGCGATCTTAGCACCGCGACATGCCGCTCGGCGCGCTTGACGCGGTGCGGCATGTCGCGATAGGTTGATCACTGAGCGTCGCGCGCGCTGCGCGATCAGGCACCTTCCTCAGCAGCGCGCCAGCCTGCCCCCAGCCCGGGACCTCGCCACCGCCCGGATCGGGTGGGGGCCGCCGGGCAGCACTGGACACGACGCCCTCCCGATGTCAGTGTCTTTCGGCACCGGGCCTTCCGATCCGGAGGGGTACCGCCGATGACCACTCAGGGTGCGGCGCAGCAGCCCGACGCTCGCCCGCCGGCCTTCCTCGAACCCGAGCACTTCGACGACGTGATCCAGATCCTGCGCCGACGGGGGTACCGCACGATCGGTCCCACGAGGCGTGACGGCGCGATCGTCTACGACGAGATCGAATCCGCCCAGGACCTTCCGGTCGGGTGGACCGACGAGCAGTCGCCGGGTCGCTACCGTGTGCGCCCGCGTGGCGATCACGCCCTGTTCGCCTACGCGTCGGCCGCCCACGCGTGGAAACGGTTCCTTCATCCTCCGAACCTGCAGCTGTGGCGGGCCCAGCGGACGAACGGGCATGTCGAGCTCGTCGCCGACTCCGCGCCCCCGCCGCGCTATGCGTTCGTCGGGGTGCGCGCGTGCGATCTGGAGGCCATCCGCCGTCTCGACCAGGTGATGATGGACGGGCCGTACGTCGACCACGTGTACCGAGCCCTGCGACGCGACGCCTTCCTCGTGGCCGTCAATTGCTGCGATCCGAGTGGCACGTGCTTCTGCGTGTCGATGGGCACGGGCCCGCGCGTCACCGGTCTGGCTGACCTCGTGCTGACCGAGATGGTGGGCGCAGGCCGTCACTTCCTCACGCTGGCTGCAGGCACCGCGAGCGGGCAGGAGGTGCTCGACGAGCTCGGGCGGCGGGCCGCCACCGACGAGGAGTGCCGGCTGGCCGATGCCAGCGTCGAGGCTGCGGCGCAGAACATGGGCCGATCGCTCGCGGTGGACGGGCTGCGCGAAGCGCTCGCGAACAGTCCCGAGCATCCCCGCTGGGAACACGTGAGCAAGCGCTGCCTGACGTGCGGGAGTTGCACGCTGTCGTGTCCCACGTGCTTCTGCTCGACGGTCGAGGACGTGACCGCCCTGCGGGGAGACGCGACCGAGCGACGACGGCTCTGGGATACGTGTTTCTCGGTGGAGTTCTCGTACCTGCACGGTGGCAGCGTCCGGCTGTCGCCAAGGTCGCGCTACCGGCAGTGGCTCACACACAAGTTCTCGACTTGGCACGACCAGTTCGGGGTCGGTGGCTGCGTGGGGTGCGGCCGGTGCATCACGTGGTGCCCTGTGGGCATCGACGTCACCGAGGAGGCCTCGGTGATCAGGCAGGCGGTTCCACTTCCCGGGAGCACCGGGCCGATGACGGAGTGACCCATGAAAACGCTAGCCGAGCTTCTCGCCACTCACCCGTTCTTCCGGGACTTCAGCCCCGAGCACCTCGAGCTGCTGTCGGGCTGTGCCAGCCAGCAGCGCGTGGACGAGGGCGACTTCCTCTTCCGCGAGGGCGAGGTGGCCAAGGCGTTCTACGTCGTGCGCCACGGCAGCATCGCGGTCACGGCCGTCACGCCTCATCAGGGCCTCGTGACGATCCAGACCCTGGGTGAAGGCGACGTCCTCGGCTGGTCGTGGCTCGTGAAGCCCTACCGCTGGCACTTCGGGGCGCGTGCGCTCGAGCCCACGGTCGTCGTCGGCCTCGACGCCGCGTGCGTGCGGGGCAAGTGCGATCAGGACTCGAAGTTCGGCTACGAGATGATGCGCCGATTCGCCCAGGTGATGGCGTCGCGGCTCGAGGCGACGCACTTGCAGCTGATGAATGTCTATGAGAACCGCAGTTGAGGATCGTCCCACGGCTGGCGCCGCGACAGACCCGATGGTGCCGGAGCTCTACCGGGTGCAGCGCGTTCGGCAGGAGACGCACGACACGTTCACGCTCGAGTTGCGGCCGCAGTCCGGCGCCGCGCGGCTGACGTTCAAGCCCGGCCAGTTCAACATGCTCTACATCTTCGGGACGGGCGAGGTGCCGATCTCGGTGAGCGGCAACCCCACGGGCGCGACCCTCGTGCACACCACGCGGGCCGTAGGCCGTGTCACCCACGTGATGAGTCGCCTGCGGGCCGGCGACGTCATCGGCGTGCGCGGCCCGTTTGGCGCGCCGTGGCCGATCGACCTCGCGCGGGGACACGACCTGGTCATCGTGGCGGGCGGTATCGGTCTGCCTCCCCTGCGGCCGGTGATCTACCACGTCCTCGCGCATCGCGGCGACTACGGTCGGGTGGTGCTGCTCTACGGCACCCGCACGCCCGAGGACATCCTGTTCCGGGCGGAGCTCGAGCGGTGGCGCGCCCGCTTCGACCTCGAGCTCCACGTCACCGTCGATCGCGGCACCCCGTCGTGGCACGGCAACGTCGGGGTCGTCACGTCGTTGATTCCCAAGGCGCCCTTCGACGCCCGTTCGGCCTTCGCAATGATCTGCGGGCCCGAGGTGATGATCCGCTTCACGGCCATGGAGCTCGAGCGCCGGGGCGTCGGGACCGACCACATCTACGTCTCGCTCGAGCGCAACATGAAGTGCGCCGTCGGGTTCTGCGGGCACTGCCAGTTCGGGCCGCACTTCGTCTGCCGCGAGGGGCCGGTCTTCGCGTACGACCGTGTCGAAGACCTGGTCCACCGGTGGGAGGTGTGAGATGGCCAAGACGCGCAAACCGACGCTGGCCGTCTGGAAGTTCGCGTCGTGCGACGGGTGCCAGCTGAGCCTGCTCGACTGCGAGGACGAACTGCTCGAGGTGGCGGCTGCCGTCGACATCGTGAATTTCGTCGAAGCGTCCCGTGCGGTCGCCAAGGGTCCCTACGACATCTCGCTCGTCGAAGGGTCGATCACCACTCCGCACGACGCCGAGCGCATCCACCGGGTGCGCCGCTCGTCGAAGCTGCTGGTGACGATCGGCGCCTGCGCGACGGCCGGCGGCATCCAGGCGCTTCGGAACTTCGGCAACGTCAAGGAATACACGTCCATTGTCTATGCGTCACCGCAGTACATCGAGACGTTGAGCAAGTCCACGCCCATCTCCGACCACGTGTTCGTCGATTTCGAGCTGCGGGGCTGCCCGATCAACAAGTACCAACTGCTCGAGGTCCTCGGTGCACTGGTGCACGGCCGGCGACCCGTGACGCCGTCCTACGGCGTGTGCGTCGAGTGCAAGCGCCGGGGTCATGTCTGTGTGGCGGTGGCGGGCGGCACGCCCTGTCTTGGTCCCGTGACCAACGCCGGGTGCGGCGCGCTCTGTCCCGGGTTCACCAGGGGGTGCTACGGCTGCTTCGGGCCGAAACCCATGCCCAACACGTCGGCGCTGGCCAACTACTGGTCTGCCGGCGGGATGAAGCGCCTCGACGTCGTCCGGGCGTTCCGAGGGTTCAACGCGTCGGCCGAAGCGTTCAGGCGGGAGAGCGAGCTCCATGACACGTAAGGACATCACCGTGGCCTACCTCGCCAGGGTCGAAGGCGAGGGCGGCCTGTCGATCAAGATCAGGGACGGGGCCGTTGCGGAGGTCAAGCTGCGGATTTTCGAGCCGCCCCGGTTCTTCGAGGCCTTCCTCCGGGGGCGGACGTTCGCCGAGGCGCCAGACATCACCGCGCGCATCTGCGGCATCTGCCCGGTGGCCTACCAGACCAGTGCCGTCAACGCAATGGAGCACGCGCTGTCGGTGCAGGTGCCGCCGGAGATCACCGCCCTCCGGCGCCTGCTCTTCTGCGGCGAGTGGATTGAGAGCCACGCCCTGCACGTGTTCTTCCTGCACGCGCCGGACTTCCTCGGCTACGAGGATGCGATCCGCATGGCGGCCGACCACGGGGAGGTGGTGCAGCGCGCCCTCCGGATGAAGAAGCTCGGCAACGAGATCATGCGGATCATCGGTGGCCGAGAGGTGCACCCCGTCAACTTCCGGGTCGGCGGGTTCTACAAGGCACCCGCCCGGCGTGATCTGGCAGCGCTCGCGCCAGAGCTCGAGTGGGCCTATGGGTGTGCCGTCGACGCCATCCCGTGGGCCGCCGGACTCACGTTTCCTGACTTCGAGCAGCCGTACGAGTTCGTGGCGTTGCGCAATCCCGACCGCTATGCCATCGAGAACGGTCGGCTCGTGTCGAGCCGCGGCATCGACGCCGCCGTCAACGACTACCTGCAGTGGTTCAACGAGGAGCACGTCGAGCACTCGAACGCGCTGCACTCGGTGGTGTCGGGGCGTGGCCCCTACCATGTCGGCCCGCTGGCGCGCTTCAACCTCAGCTTCGACCAGCTGCCGTCGCCGTTGCAGGACGCCGCTCGAGCGGCGGGCTTGGTGCCGCCGTGTCTCAACCCGTTCAAGAGCCTGGTCGTGCGTGTGGTCGAGCTCGCGTACGCGTGCGGCGAGGCCCTCCGGCTCATCCGTGACTACTGTCCACCCGATCCCCCCGCCGTCGACTGTCGGCCGCGCGGTTCGACCGGCCACGGCTGGAGCGAGGCCCCGCGGGGCGTGCTGTATCACCGCTACCGCCTCGACGACACGGGCCACATCCAGGACGCGAAGATCGTCCCGCCCACGGCGCAGAACCTCCGGATGATGGAGGCCGATCTGCGAGCGTTCGTTGCGCCGCGCGTCGACATGCCGGTGGATCGGCTCACGTGGGAGTGCGAACAGGCAGTGCGCAACTACGACCCGTGCATCTCGTGCGCCACGCACTTCCTGAAGCTCGACATCCAGCGGGAGGGGTGACACCCTCCTGTTGACGGAGCTGCTCGCAGGAGCAGTTTCACAAGCGGCACGGGCCTGTCCGCGACGGGGGAGTGTCTGTAGCTGATGACAGTGATCATCGGCATCGGGAACGACTTTCGTGGCGATGACGCCGTCGGGCTGATCGTGGCGCGCGCGGTTCGCGCGCGGGCGCCAGACGGCGTCGCCGTGCACGAGTCGCACGGGGACGGTACCACCCTGCTCGACCTCTGGACCGGAGTGGACCGGGTGATCGTCGTCGATGCGATGCGGTCCGGCTGCTCGCCCGGAACCGTTGTGCGCTTCGACGGGCTCGACGAGGGCCGCTGGCCTGACGGGTCCCCTGGCGCCCTGGCCAGCTCCCATGCGTTCGGCGTGCTGGAGGCCATCGAGCTTGGCAGACGCCTCGGCCTGGTGCCGGCCTCGCTCGTCGTCTACGGCATCGAAGGTGCCTCGTTCGACGCGGGGGCCCCTCTCTCCCCACACGTCATGGCCACGATCCCCGCCGTCGTCGACCAGATCGTTGCCGAGATGGGGCGTCAGTTCGGGGCTCGGGACTCGGCTCTGAAGGATCGGCCGGCCTGAAGGCCGGCCGTCACGGCTGGAGAGCGAGCCTGCGCGCGAGGCGTCCGACCGTCGAGAGAGAAGCGCGGGCGGTCTGGTAGACTTGCCAGCATACCGGCGCGTGACGCGACCGATTGCCCATGCCGACCTGTGACTTCCTCCTGACGAATGCGCTGGTTCTGACCGTGGACGAGCGCCTGACGGTGTACACGCCCGGCGTGGTGGCCGTGGCCGGCGACAGCATCGTGCACGTCGGGGGCGATGCCGAGGGCTGGCAGGCGGGCGAGGTCGTCGACTGCCGCGGCCGCGTCCTGATGCCTGGGCTGGTGAACGCGCACACCCACGCGGCGATGGCGCTCCTGCGGGGGCTGGCTGACGACCTGCGGCTCGACGTCTGGCTGATGGGCTACATGATGCCCGTCGAGCGCGAGTTCGTGTCGCCCGATTTCGTTCGGCTCGGGACGAGCCTGGCGTGCGCCGAGATGATCCGGTCCGGCGTCACGTGCTTCGCCGACATGTACTACTACGAGGACGCCGTGGCCGAGGCGACAGCTGCGGCGGGCGTTCGTGCGCTCTGCGGCCAGACCGTGCTGAAGTTCCCGGCGCCGGATGCCGCAAGCTACGAAGACTCCCTGGCGAGGGCCCGAGACTTCATCATCCGCTGGAAGGGGCATCCGCTCATCGTGCCCGGACCGTCGCCGCACGCCCCGTACACCTGCACGGCCGAGATTCTTCGTGCCTGCGCCGAGCTCGCGGTGGAGTTCGACGTGCCACTCCACACGCACCTGTCGGAGACCCTCTTCGAAGTGGAGGAGTCGAGGCGCGTGCACGGCATGCCCGTGATCCCGTGGGTGAAGAAACAGGGGTTGCTCGACGCGCGGTTGCTGGCGGCCCACTGCGTGCACGTCGACGGCGGCGAGATCCGGACGCTGCGGAATGCCAATGCCGGTGTCGCCCACAACCCCACCAGCAACCTGAAGCTGGGCTCGGGCATGGCGCCCGTGACGCGGATGCTGGAAGCCGGGCTGAAGGTCGGCATCGGCACTGACGGCGCCGCATCGAACAACGATCTCGACATGTTCGAGGAGATGCGCCTGGCCGCGCTCCTCGCCAAGGGGACGAGCGGCGATCCGACGGCCCTGCCGGCACGGCAGGCCGTGGTCATGGCGACGCGGCTCGGGGCCGAAGCCCTGC
Source organism: Acidobacteriota bacterium (assembly GCA_017860085.1). Taxonomy (GTDB): domain Bacteria; phylum Acidobacteriota; class Vicinamibacteria; order Vicinamibacterales; family JAFNAJ01; genus JAFNAJ01. The sequence continues at coordinate 12,273 of JAFNAJ010000033.1, forward strand.
ACATGGGCGCCACCACGGGGTCGATCGAGGTGGGGAAGCGGGCCGACCTGATCGTGGTCGACCTGTCGCCCGTGCACAACGTGCCGGCGTTCATCCGCGACCCGCACGCCGTCTACGCGCAGCTCGTGTACGCGGCGAAGGCCGTCGATGTCGCTGACGTGATGTGCAACGGGCGTTGGCTCATGCGTGATCGGCGCCTGCTGACGCTGGACGAAGAGGCCCTCCAGGCGGCCGCGAGCGAGTATGCGCGACGCATCGACGCGTTCCTCACCGAGCGCGAGGGCAGCGTCCTCCGCAAGCTCATCGCAATCGGCGGTGCCGTGGAGCAGGAGAGCTTCGAGATCCAGGTGAAGGCCCACGTGGCGTCAGCCGAGGCGGTCCTTGCCGGGATCGCGAGCAATCAGGTGAC